>JBNKDB010000001.1:0-2249 GCA_050288045.1 Anaerolineales bacterium
CGTCATCCGGCGTCACAATGAAACAACCATCCCCCTGCCCGACATCGACGAAGTTAACCTCCAACACCCGATTCGACTGTACATCGCGCTTACGGATGAAACCGTTATTGTTGCGGGCACGCACCGCCAGCCAACCCGCCGGGAGTTGATCGCCAAATTTTTGCTTTTCAGTTGCAGTCATCTCGCGCATACCAATATAATCCCCCCAGATCAAATGGTTGACGGCTTTTTTACCATCCGTTCCAGGTGCATCATACAGCACCGCATCAGGATAACCGGCAAATAAAACTTGGGATTCAGGCATGATCTTTCTCCTAAAGTCTGGTAACCGACTGTTCCATCCCTTCCCTGTAAGCCGCCATCCCCCAGCCGGTTTGGTGGGCGAAAACGATTTCGCCACAATGCCGATAGAACTACGCTATTTATAGCATTTTTAGATGGACAAGTCTATAGCGCGCCGCGTAAATATCCGCGCCGTTCCTCCGGCAGCAGGCGCGCAATCGCCCGCATGATCTCTGCGCTGACCGCATCCAACTGGGCACGCTTATCCCGCCCCTTCCCCTCTACATCAAATGGGCCGACCACTTCCCCAAAACGCACCACCACGCGCGGCCGCCGCAGCTTGCGCCAGGCGGCGAACACCTCGGTCGAGCCTTCGATCGCCATTGGCAGTACTGGTGCCCCACTGCGCACGGCCAGAAAAGCCACACCGGGTTTGGGTGGACGCAGCACCGGTTCGCCCAGGCGTCCTTCCGGGAAGATCATCACCACACCATCCTGCGCCAGGGTTCCCTCCGCCGCCCGCAACGCAAAGCGCGAGGTATTGGCTTCATTGACCGGGAACGTGCCCCATACGTCGGTAATGAACTTCATCCAGCCGGGCACGTTGGGCATCTCGAAATCGGCCAGGAATTCCAGCAGCCAGGGGGCCACGCGCACGACCAGCGCCGCGTCCAGCCCGTTGAAATGATTACACACCACCAACAGCGGACCGTCTTTGGGCACATGCTCCCGGCCCTCGACCCGCAAATCAAGCAGCAGACCAAACACCACATACGAAAATCCACGCAGAAAATAACGTTGCAGGTGTCGCCGGGGATAAGAGACGGGAAATTCTTGAGAAGGCATAAGAAGAGTCGGGCAGTTTTATGGTTGGGTCGTTGGATAGTCTGGTAGTCTAATAGTCGAATAGTCAGGCAGTCGTTAGCAAGTGGAATGGTTATACCACAAAGTTACAAAGCCACCAAAAAACTTTGTAGCTTCGTGGTGAAATTACTCAGGCACTTCCACAACCCAGGCGCGTTGATTGAAGGTCACCAGGATATGTTTATCGTCCGGCGACCACAGGAATTCCGGCATGTACGGCCACTTGTCAATGGCTGCATTTTCCAGCAGTACCGCATTGTAACCATCCACGTCCATCACCTTGATATTGCCATCCATGTCAGCAAACACGACTTTGTCACCGGAATCGGAGATCGCCCATGCATCTGGATAGCCAGCGGCCTGCTTTCCTTGCCAACCTTCATGGTGTGGCAATTCCCACGAGAATACAAGCACCTGTTGGGCAATGAGGACCGGCTCGGTAAGCAGATTACCCCGCACATCATATAGCGCAGCGTCTGTATAGACGTTCCCGTCAGCATCACGATGCCACGCAATCGAGAGGACGTGCTGCCGCTGGGCATCCCACACAGCGTACATCGTTCCTGGAATAATTATCTCAGTTGTGCGCGTCACCGGATTCAATGCCAGCAAGTCATACTCTTCGTCTTCCCAATCCTCCGCGTCAAAATCCGGCTGGCGAGCAAAATAGAATCTGCCACTATCAGACCAACCTAAGAAGTAGTAAATTTCCGGTGCACTTCCCAGGACGTATTCCTGCTGCGTCTGCAAATCGAACAGAGTGTAATCGCCTTCCCTTCCGAAGGTTTTATCCAAAACGATCCAACGGCCGTCTGGGGATTTTAGATGCGGCTGCACATCTTGAGGCCCATTAAACCACCTACTGTACCTAGTTAGCACTTCCCCTGTATCTGCATCATAAAACCAAATTGTCGAACCAGAAATCCCAGACCAATATTGCCTCAAGACATCTTCAGTCTCCCACCATAATTCCGCTTCATCCCCCGGACCAACATTCACCGGCACATCCAAAACTGGGCTGCCATCCCGGTAGGCAATATAATACGAGTGTAAATCCTGGCACAAGATTTTGCTCCCATTCGGCGACCAATCACTATGCAAAC
>JBNKDB010000002.1:0-4570 GCA_050288045.1 Anaerolineales bacterium
AATGTCGACAGCGACCAACCCTACGCCTTCAGCCAGGAAACTGTCCACCGCCTGAAATCCTTTGCCGATAACGCCGCGATTGCCATCCAGAATGCGCGCCTGTACAACATTCTGGAAGAAGCTTTGAAGCAAGAAAAATCCACCCGGGCGCAATTGCTGCAATCCGATAAACTGGCCGGCATGGGGCGCATGGTAGCCTCGGTGGCCCACGAATTGAACAATCCACTCCAAACCATCAAGAACTGCCTGTTCCTGATCGACCAGAACTATGCCGACGATACCGACGCCGAGTTGTTGAATATGGCGCTCTCTGAGGTTGAACGCCTCTCCGACATCGTTGCCAGGCTGCGTGAGGTTTACCGCCCCCAGCAACAAGACTTGATCCAACCTATTAAATTGAAGCACCTGATGGCCGATGTGCAGATGCTGCTGGAAACCCACCTGCGGCGCTCGCGCGTTCAACTACAGCAAATTTTACCGGAAGAAGATTATATGGTAATGGGGATCATCGACCAACTCAAACAAGTCTTCCTCAATCTCAGCTTGAATGCCATCGAAGCCATGCAGCCCGAAGGTGGCCGACTGAAAATCGAGTTCCTCCATGATAAAAGCAAGCGAGAGATTGGGGTTGCCTTTAAAGACACCGGCCCGGGTATTCCCGCAAACAACCTCCAGAAAGTTTTCGATCCGTTTTTTACCACCAAGGAAACCGGCATGGGACTGGGGCTGTCGATCTGTTACGACATCGCCCAGAACCATAATGGCAGGATCACGGTTGAAAGCAAATCAGACACTGGGGCAACTTTTACCGTGTGGCTGCCGTTGATTTCCGCTGATGATCCGGTAAATCAAGCAATATAAGATAAGGGATACGATGAGCACAATCCTGGTAATTGACGACGAACCGAACCTGCGCAATACGCTGTCAAAGATATTGCAAAACGAGGGCTACGTGGTAACCCCGGCCGATGGCGCCAACCAGGCGCTGCAATACTTACAAGCCGGGGCCTACGACCTGGCTTTCCTGGACCTGATGATGCCGGGCATGGATGGCATTACTTTATTGGGTGAAATCCGCAAGTATTACCCCGAAATGCCAGTACTGATCCTGACTGCCAATGCCACCCTGGAATCTGCTATGGAGGCCGTCCGCCAGGGGGCGCGCGATTATATGATCAAACCGGTCGACCCGCCGCACATCATCACCCGGGTTAAAGAAATCCTGGCCGAGCAGCAGCAACCCAAGCGTCAGCGCGAGATCATGGGCCAAATCCAGAACCTGGTCTACGAGCTGCAAACCCTGGACGGTGGCGAGAAAATCTCGAGCGACATACTGAATACACTCCCCCCTACCGATCCAGCCCGGTTCTTGCAGCGCGGCCCGTTCACCCTGGACCTGCATGCCAGGCACGTTACCTTCAACGATAAATTCGTGCCGCTCTCACCCTCGAACTTCGATTATCTGGTCACGCTGGTGCGGCACAGCCCCAAGCCGGTTTCCTATGAAAACATGGTGCGTGAAGCCCAGGGGTATGAACTGACCCGCATCGAAGCCCAAGAAATGGCCCGCTGGCGCATCCACGAACTACGGAAAGCGCTCGAACCGAACCCCAAGCGGCCGCGCTATATCATCACCGTTCGTGGTCAGGGATACCGGCTGGTAACTTGATTGACTGAAAATTGGCCATCCTTGGTAATGTTCTAATAAATTCCAACGAAAGACAAATTTTAAAACCGCCAATTTCCCATAAAATTTATGATGAGCGACCAGATAAATGGATTATCGATTCACGCTATATTTGCGGTTATTGGAATCGTATCAAAATTTTTTGAGCGATATGTAAGGATTTATTTATATGACAACGAAAAATCTCCTCATTGTTGAAGATGAACTCAATCTCGCCAGAACGCTTGCCCAGGCACTGCGCTTAGGCTCCGAAGGCAAGTTCAAGGTCGACCTGTGCGAAAACGCTGAAGAAGCGTTCGAATTGGTTGCAGCCAATGACTATGACCTGGTTATCAGCGACCTGCGCCTGCCCGGCCAGAGCGGTCTGGATCTACTTTCTTTTATTAAGCGCAAGCAGGGCGAGACGCGCACGATCTTAATGACCGGCTTTGGCTCCGATGAAGTCGAAAACCAAGCCATGCAAATCTCCGACGGTTATCTCACCAAGCCCTTCGACATGCTGGATTTGCTCGTCATGGTACAGAAGATCATCCAACCCCCAGCGGGTAAGAAATCGGTTGGGCCGGAAGAAGCCAATGGAGATGCCAAAGCCCGCCGCATTCTGATCATGGAAGACGATATCGGATTGCGCCGCATCTATCAAAAAGCTTTAAAGAAAACCGAATACGAGCTGCATCTCGCCGGCACCGTGCAGGAAGCCCGCGATATGCTCAACGAAAACGAATACGAAATTTTCATTTGTGACATCCACATGGGACGCGAACGCGGCACCGATTTACTGACCGAACAAGGCGACCGCCTGGCCAAGATCGGCACGCAAGTCATCATGGTATCGGCCTACGGCCAATATCGCACCCTGACCGAAGAAATGGGGGCAGATTTCTTCCTGGAAAAGCCAATCTCATTGGGCACTTTGATCACTCTGATCAGCCGCTTGATGGAAAAAGGTGAAGACGAGATCATCGAATTCTAAATTTATGAGTTCACAAGCAATGAATTTAACATGATTGCCCTTTTGTCCGCGTCAGGTTGTTTTCGTATAATGTGAACGGGATTACATCGCTGCAATGATTAACGGTTTCTGTGAAATCAACCTTGAAGAATACTATGAGAACTGGCGCGCAAAAAATCTGATGCTTGATCTCCCATGCTTGAACGAACAATTCGAGAATGCCACGCCGGAAGACCTGTTAACCTGGGCGTGGCAGACTTTTAACGGTCAACTGGCGATCACTTCCTCCTTCCAAACCCAAAGTGTTCCTTTGCTGCACATGGTCGCCCGGCTGATCCCCGAACTTCCCATCCTGTTCATCGACACCGGTTTCCATTTCCCCGAAACGCTGGCTTACCGCCACAGTCTGGCCGAAGCACTCAATCTCAAGGTGATCGACGTCAAGCCACAGTGGACGCGAGAACAATTCGTAGCCGAACATGGCGAGTTATACAAAGTCGATCCTGATCTTTGCTGCCGCCTGAACAAGGTAGAGCCTTTAGAAGCCGCGCTGACAAATTACAAAGCCTGGCTAACCGGCATCCGGCGTGACCAGACTAAACACCGTGCCCATTCCTGCATTGTGTCCTGGCTGCCGCAGTTGAACGTATATAAGGTCAACCCACTGGCCAATTGGACGGCAGTCGACGTGAATGCGTACATCGAAAAATATGACCTGCCGGTGCACCCGCTCTGGGAACAAGGCTACCGCAGCATCGGCTGCGCGCCCTGCACTGCCCCGATCACGGCCCAGCAGAATGAACGCGCCGGGCGTTGGCCGGGCATCGAAAAATCCGAGTGTGGGCTGCACATCCACCCGGCCGAATAACCCCCAAAAACTGCATTCCATTTTTAGTTGACAGTTCTATCGCTCTCCACTAAACTTAATTCAACGCGCTGTGACTATGCGCAGTACGAATTACGGATAAATTGGAGAGTGCTCTATGTCTGCGGACGCATCAAAAGATACCGCCCACATTACCTCAGATACCCCGCTTGGCCCGGCAATCAACGCCTGGAAATATTACCTCGACGACCAAGGCAGTTCCCCCCACACAGTGAAGGCCTTCCTTGGCGACATGAATTTGCTGGCCTCCTACCTGCCCCCCGACCGCACACTCGGCTCGATTGCCACCACCGACCTGAACAATTTCCTGGACTGGATGCAGCACGAGCGCGGTGTGTCATGCAGCCCCAAAACACTGTCACGCCGCATCACTTCGATCAAAGCCTTTTTCCGCTGGCTGCAAGGCAATGGCGTTGTACTGGTCGACCCGGCTGAAAAGGTCGTCCAGAAATCAGTCATCAGCCCGCTGCCCGAAGTGCTTACCCCAGACGAGAAGCGCGCCGCCCTGGAAGCTGCCGACCGCCACCGCTATGGCGCAGAACCAGATGCCCGCGCATACGCCTTGCTGGCGCTGCTGCTGGAAACCGGCATCAAAAAAAGTGAATGTCTGGCGCTCAGTCCCAATCACGTCGACCTGGAAGCACCCGATGGGCCGCTGCTCTTCGTGCGCTATGCCAACCAGAAATACCGCTATAAAGAACGCAAGATCGCCTTATCTGATAATTGGGTGACCGCCTACCAGGAATATCGCCAGCAGTATGAGATCAGCGACCAGTTGTTCCCGTGGTCACCGCGCCGCCTGGAATACATCCTGGAAGACATCGGCAACGAGGCCGGACTGGATAAACACCTCTCCTTCCTGATGTGCCGCTGGACATGCGCCCTGGACGATTACGTCGGTGGAAAGGACCACGACAAGATCAGGCAAAAACTGGGCATTTCCAAGATCCAATGGCGCGAAGTGGGCATGAAACTACGCAAACTCTCAAAAACAGCCCCCAATTAATTCCCTCCTAAAACAACAAAAAAATCCCCGGCAGTTTAC
>JBNKDB010000003.1:0-3286 GCA_050288045.1 Anaerolineales bacterium
TTTTGGCCGCATCGCCACCCTGCTCGGCACCAGCGAGATCGACGCTGAAACCTGGGACGACCTGGAAGCCATGCTCGTCCAGGCCGATCTGGGTATCGAAACCGCTGAGACCATCATTGCCAACCTGAAAGAAAAGGTACACGCAGAAGGCTGGACACAAGCTGCCGAACTCAAAGAAGGCCTGCGCCAGGAATTACGTTCACGCCTGGCAAGTCCGCCACAGATCGACCTTGACGCCCACAAACCCGCCGTGGTGCTGGTCGTCGGCGTCAATGGTTCCGGCAAGACCACCAGCATCGCCAAACTCGGCAAACGCTTCCAGGATAGCGGCAAGAAGGTCTTACTCGCCGCCGCTGACACATATCGCGCTGCCGCCATCGAACAGTTGCAGCATTGGGGAGAACGCCTTGGCCTGCGCGTGATTGCCGGCCAGCCGGAAGGCGACCCTGGAGCAGTAACCTACGACGCCGTGCAATCAGCCGTCTCCCGCAAAGATGACCTGCTGCTGATCGACACCGCCGGACGCCTGCATACGCGCTTCAACCTGATGGAAGAACTCAAGAAGGTCTATCGCGTTTCCGGCAAAGCATTGTCCGGCGCGCCGCATGCCGTCTGGCTGGTAATGGACGCCACCACCGGACAGAACGCCCTACAGCAAGCCCAGGCTTTCAAATCGGCTGTGGAAGTCAGCGGCGTGATCCTCGCCAAGTTAGATTCATCGGCGCGAGGCGGTATGGCTTTCGCCATCCAGCAAACGCTCGGCCTGCCAATCTTGTTCGCCGGGTTGGGTGAAGGCCCCGAAGATTTGCAGCCTTTCGACCCCGACGCCTTTATCGAGAGCATCCTGGCTGATTTCAACTAAACGAACTTTCTTCGACACAAGACAAATGACACGAGTAGTTTAAATTCGTGTCATTTGCTTTATTCGCGCTATTCGTGTTCCTCTTCCCCCAATAAATATTGTCACCGACTTGTCACATTCCTGCTTTACCTTTAGACATAGGATTGTGTACAATGGAGACGGTGACCACCATGACCGCAAACACCCGTATCCTCGTCGTTGACGACGAACCGCCCATCGTCGACCTGCTCAGCTACAATTTAGAGCAGGCCCATTATGATGTGATCGTAGCGCGTGATGGCGAAGAAGCCATCCAGAAAGCCCGCCAGGAAATTCCTGATCTCATTATTCTTGATCTAATGCTGCCCGTCATCGACGGCCTGGAAGTGTGCCGCACGCTGCGCAAGGAACGCGACGTGCCCATCATCATGCTCACTGCCCGCGGCGACGAGATCGACCGCGTGGTTGGCCTTGAATTAGGCGCTGATGATTACGTGGTCAAACCATTCAGTGTACGCGAACTGCTGGCGCGCGTCAGGAACGTGTTGCGCCGCACCGTATCTTCATCCGAAGATAACGTCAATGATGCAATTCACATTGGCGCGCTGCAGATCGACGAAAGCCGCCGTTCCGTGCTGTTGAATGACCATGTTCTCGAGCTGACTACACTCGAATTCGACGTGCTCCACTATCTCGCCCTACACCCCGGCCGGGTACTCACCCGCGAACGCCTGCTGGAAGAAGTCTGGGGCTACAATTATCACGGCGATGCGCGTGTGGTCGACGCCCTCATTAAACGCATCCGCAAGAAACTAAACCAGACCGATCCCACCGAGGGTATTATCACCACCGTGCGCGGCGTCGGCTACAAGCTGGATGATTCAGGTCAATGAAAACAATATTCTCCAGCATCCGCGTGCGTTTCATCCTTGTCATCCTGGCTGTTATTCTACTGGTGATGAGCGTCTCTGGCCTATTGCTATTCTCCTTCCTACGCCAGTATTTCCTCTCTGCCACAGAAACCAGCATGATCGCCCAGGCACAACTCACCGCCCAGGTGCTGCTGCCGGGTTCTATCCTCGCAGGGCCTCCCATCGAAAACCAGGCTCCTTTTTCTAACGCCGTCCAACAGAACGCATTGAGCAATCTTGCCTTGCAAGCCGAAAACGTGGACCTGCCCGCGGAAGGCCTAAGTCAGGATACCCTCGACCTGGACTATCTGCAAAACGCCACCTTGCAACTCGGTTCGCAATTGAATACCCGCATCCGCATCCTCAACCCCCAAGGAGATGTATTGATTGACGCCAGCGGCATCGCACTGGGCGACGAAGTCGACGCTGCACTCATCACCACCGCCCAATCCGGGGAACAAGCCAGTGATACCATCGAGATTGATGGGCAGATGTATATGCGCCTGGCTGCTCCCGCCTACATCGGCGATGAACTGGCGGGCATCATTTACCTCAGCCAACCACTCCAAGACATTTTCACGGTATTGGACGACCTGAGCGCCCGTTGGGTGATGGCAACCTCGATTGCGGCCGTCCTGGCGGCTGTTGTCGGTTTCTTCTTCTCGAACGCCATCACCAAACCGATTCAAAAGCTGACCAGGGCCACCAGCGCAGTCGCCGAAGGCCAACTCGACTACCGCGTCGATTTACACTCGCAGGATGAACTCGGCCACCTAGGGAAAATGTTCGACCAGATGACAGGCCAACTCCAGGCCGCCCGCCAGACACAGACCGATTTCGTCGCCAATGTTTCCCATGAACTGCGTACCCCACTGACTTCGATCAAAGGCATGGTCGAAACCTTGCGCGAGGGCGCAGTCGACGACCTGCGCGTGCGCGACCGTTTCCTGGAAACCATCGAAACCGAGACCGACCGCCTGACCCGCATGGTCAACGAACTGCTCACCCTCTCCCTGGCAGACTCCGAAAGCCTGAATTTACGCCTGACTGAAATGCATCTAGACGACCTCATCCCGCGCGTGATCGAAAAGCTGGAGCCACTCGCTGATGAAAAAGATATCCACATCGATTATCAAAATCGCGCCCCGGATGTACGCGTACAAATCGACCCAGATAGGATCGAACAAGTCATCATCAATATATTGGGCAACGCCATCAAATATTCCCAACCAGCAAGCGAAATTCAGGTACTTGTCTCGAACAGTACGGACGCCTTCATCCAGGTAGCGATCCAGGATCACGGCGTCGGCATCTCCGAAAAAGACCTCGCCCGCCTGGGAGAACGCTTCTACCGTACCGACAAGGCCCGCTCGCGCGCCCAGGGTGGCAGCGGCTTAGGGTTAGCGATTGCCAACGCACTGGTGCAGGCGCACGACGGTCGCACCCAGATCGAAAGCCAAGAAGGCCAGGGCACAACCGTAACCTTCACAATCCCAAAGATTTCTTAGTTCTCCCAATATCTTTACTTTACTCA
>JBNKDB010000004.1:0-7254 GCA_050288045.1 Anaerolineales bacterium
AGCAAGCGATGGGATTCGAGTTGCTGTGGCGCGATGGCGACCGGGCCGGAATGGGAACGGGCGAGCGGGAGTTGCTGCGGTTGGTAGCGCAGCCCACATACAAACGCTACCAACGCGTCACCGGACTATATCACTTTGCAGTGCTTTTCCCGGATCGGCGTGAGCTTGCCCGGGCGGTGGCGCGCCTTTTTGCGCTGGAATATCGCAATTACCCCACAGACCATATCATGACCAAAACCACCTACCTGGATGATCCCGAAGGCAACGGCATTGAGTTGTACTGTGAATCGCCGGAAGATGGTTCGTGGTCGTTGGCAGGTGGTGAGTATGTTACTCACCGGGCAGATGGCAGCCTGAGCAGCGGCCGCGAGCCACTCGACCTGGAAGCGTTGTTTAGCCACCTTACTGAAGATGATCGCCTGGATGAACCCATCCCAGCTGCAACCCGCATGGGACATGTGCATTTACATGTGAGGGATGTTGAGGAAGCCATCGATTTCTATCAAGGTGTATTAGGTTTCGATTTGATGGGCCATGCCACCGCGATGCAGATAGCGTTTGTTTCTGCCGGTGGATACCATCATCATATTGGCCTGAATACCTGGCAGGGCAAAGGCGCCCCGCCCCCGCCCGCCGATGCGCTCGGCTTGCGCTACCTCACCGTGCAACTTCCCAACCAGGTTGCGCTGGACGAAGTGCTCGAACGGGTCGAAGCGGCCGGTCTTTCCACTATTGAACGAGAGGATGGACTGCTATTGCATGATCCCTCGCAGAACGGGGTTTTGCTGGCCGTCAAAAGCTGAATAAAAAATCATCCGAAGCGATCCGCTTCGGATGATTTTTTATAGATCAGGATATAGGCCTAAAAACCCTGGTATACGAATGGCGCAGAGGTGTTGTAGATCATGACAGATAAGATCATAAAAATACCCAGGGCTAGAGCGGCGTTTCGTAACCAGGCCGGCCAGTGGTAGGAAATCATCTTGGCATCTGTTTTCATGGAAAGGAAATCCAAGCCTAAAGATAGGCCAAACCAGACGAGTAATCCTGGATACCACTGAAAAGTTCCCGTGAAAGTAAAGAGTTGGCGAAAATAACTGAGCGTCTGTGGTAAGGTCAGCTCAAATGGGACCCAGGCCAGGCTTACGAAACCAAACACCAGTACGATAGATAGCGTTTTCGAGAACCCGGCCAGGATATTGGAGCCGGTCTTTGGCAATGCATCTCGGCGCAGCCTGGATCTCAGTAAATGTAGTACTTGTTCGCAGAAGAGATATAAGCCATGCAAACCACCCCATACCAGCATGTGCCATGAAAAGCCATGCCACAGTCCACTGGCTAACATGGTGATCATAGGAGGGATGAAGAGATTGAGAAAGTGACTGGAACTACGATAGCGCTTGCGCAGGATTCTGCTGATCGGGTAAAAGATGTAATCGCGCAGCAAGTTGGATAGTGTGATATGCCAGCGATTCCAGAAGTCTGAGAAACTGTGTGCGAAGTATGGTTGTTTGAAGTTCTGTGAAAGCTCAATGCCGAAGAGTTGGCTAATGCCGCGCGCAATGTGAATGTAACCGGCAAAGTCGTTGTACAAATAAACCGCGTAAGCGATTATCCTGAGCAGCAAAGCGACAGAATCAAAGTTCTGGGGCTCAAAGGGCACCGGCTCGAAGTTTTGCTGGATGAAGGACACTAGCAAAAAATCAGCGATAACCAGCTTGCGAAATAAGCCTGCTATGATCAGGGCAAAACTTTCCCAGATCGTTTGCCCATTGACTGTTCGAGGCTGAGAGAGCTGCGAGAAAAAGTCACCTGCCCGTTCAATTGGCCCTGAAATCAATTTTGGGAAGTAGATCAGGTAGAGGCTGAGGTATAGAAAATTTCTAGTGGGTTCGATCCTGCTTTTGGCTACATCTACAAGGTAGGAAATTCCCTGGACGAAGATGAACGAAATTCCGATTGGAACCAACAAGTCCAACCCGACCAGGTGGGCGACTTGGGGGACTTGCCCGAAAATCTGGCGAAAGGCTTCCAGGAAAAAGTTTTGTTCGCGTAGAAACGCCCAGACGATGACATTTCCTGAAATCCCTAGCCAAAGCAGCCAGGTTTTTGGTGCATTTTGTTTAGATAAGATTAGGGCGATGGAATAGTTGAAGGCGACCAGCGCCAATAAGACAATGGTGAAGGGAAGCGAGAGTTGGATGAGGAAGCCCAATGAGGCTACAAAAAGCCAGATATTCTGGTAACGGCGTGCCAGAATATAATAAACGGCCAGGGTGAAGACCAGAAAGAGGATAGAAAGTTCTGGGTTGATAAAATTCACGATTGTCTCTTTACTGAGCGTGTAAGCCAGCGATTTGTTCTGCCAACCAGCGTGAATAGATCATCGCGTTACTGGCATTCATGTGGTACTCGTCGAAATAATTATCTGAGGATAATTGCGATAATAGGTTGTCATCCAGGCCAACAAATTGCTCGCCGGTTTTCTTGGTGATGTCTTTACCTAGGCGCTCATATAAGTTTGTTGTGTACTTGCCGGATGCGATCCTGGCTGGAATAGCGACGATATCTAGATCGATGTTGTTTTCTTGGGTAAGAAGGACAACGTCTTCCAAGGCTGAGAAATTTTCTTTCAGTGGCAGATAAGGCATGGGAGTGGTTGAAGTTGTTCCCGGAGGGATAGTTTCCGTAATGTAATAGTACCCATTCTGCAAGGTGTTTGCTAATTGGGCTTTTTCTATGGCATCGTTATGCCACAACATATTCAGTGTTGTGTGCATGAATTGGATCGTTTCGAGATTACTGACTAACCACCCGCGGGGCGAGCGGGTTCCGGTTTGATAATCGATCCATGCCGATGTGTCGAGCGCATCGCCTGTAAAAAAGTAATCGCGTGGCCAGGTGGCGTAAATGATCGTTTTTGGATGGTAGCGGGTAATGACGAAATCCATCAGAAAAGGCATCTCGTTCGCTTTAGTGCCCCCCATACCGAAATTGAAGCAGTATAAGTCTTCGCCGGTGATTTCGGCGTAATGTTGAGTAAAAATATCTGGGTTGAAACCGTAATCGATCAGGGAACTCCCCATGACCAGGCATTCTACAGACCCATTCTGTCTGACATATTCATCAAGGTATTTCACTTTGAGGTCGAAATCGATGTTCCCGCTGCCCAGATTGGGAGGATAAGGCAGCAGGTAAAGCAGATTGAAGGCGCGCATTCCTACTTCGATGAATATCAAGCTGGCGACGAGCAGGAAAAGGTTCCAAAAGAAAGTGTGCAACTTGTGGATTTGTAATGTGTGTGGTGAAAGCATAAATGTATATGTATTGACTCAGGTTGTTAAATCAACAAAAATAATTGGCAACATAAATTTGTTGGAATAGATGAGGATTCTATACCATGAGTGTAATCTTAGACAAGAGAAGATTGGCTTGTCTAAGATTTTATTAATTTGTTGGAACGGTGAGTGGATTAGCGTACGTTGGTGCCTTCGACCTCGCCTTCGACCGCATCCTCCCAGAGATACTCGACGACCTCGGCGCGCAGCCGCGGATTATCTGAGAGGTAGCCGTGTTTTTCGGGGGGAATCAGGTCGGCGATCTCGCGCATCATGTTGTCACCAATTTCATCCAATTGCTTGCGGCGTAAACGGCCGCGGCCCTTGACGCGGAAAGGGCCAATCGGTTTGCCGATGCGGATGCGGGCTTTGCCGCGCCGGAATTTACCCAGGTTCTCGAAGACTTCATCCATGCCAATCAGGCCGATGGGCAGGATCTTGGCGCCTGTGCGGGCGGCCAGGAATGCCGGGCCGGGACGTGGAGGGCGCAACATTCGCCCGTGGCTGCCGCCTTCTGGGAAGATCGCCACCACACCTTTGTTCTTGAGTACCTTTTCGGCTTCTTTCAGCGCGAAACGGGAGCCGGTACCGCGGTATACCGGTAAGTAACCCCAGAGGCGCGGCAGGAAGGCCAGGAAGGGCGGTGCGTTGGCAAACGCAGCCCCGCCAATGAACTCGACCGGATAGGGCGCGGCGCTGACGAAGGCAGCGATGTCGACCATACTGAAATGGTTGCCAACCATCAGTAAAGGCCCTTCTTGGGGGAAGTTTTCTATCCCCTCGATTTTCAGGTCGGCCAGCAGCCAGAGCAGCAAACGGGCCAGTGATTGCATGAACTGCCGCAGGGGGCGGCGCTTTTGTAATATTTCAACGGGGACTTCTTCTGCGGGGGTCATGGTTTGTTCTCCTATGCACGGATAAATTTGTCACCGGTCTTGTTGAAAGCATATGGAAGGTATTGAACAAAAACACCGCGCCCAAAAGCTAACGCGGTGTTTTTGTTTGTGTTTATCATGCGGGCAATCCTAGAACGCAAAGAAGATTTTCGCGAGTGAGAGGATACCTTGCTTCCAGGGCACCCGGTGGGTGACGCCGCCTTTAGCTTTATCTGCCTTGAGCTTGTCAATGTTTTCCAGGTACCAGTTATAGTTACGCAGTAAGGCGTCGGCGTTCGAGTACTTGGGCTTGTAGCCCAATACCTTTTCGGCTTTTTCGATCGAGACAAAGGATTCTTCCGGCATGGTTTCGTAGATCCATTTGTAGATCGGCGAAAGTCCCAGAGCATCGATGATGCGCAGGATGAAGATGGCCGGTCCGGCGGGCAGTGGAATGACGCGTTTGCCGTGCCCGGCCGCGTCCAGCACAGCCCCGAAATCGGTCTTGGGGGTGCCGTATTCTTTGGCCCCGACATTGAAGACGTCGTTGACAGTGTCCTTGGGCAACGTGGCACAGGCGTAAATTACGTCGCACAGGTCTTCAACGTCCAGGTATTGATACAGATTATCGCCGGTACCCAGCCAGGGGAAGTTGAGGCCTTCGGTGGCCCATTCGTAGAACATGGCGAAAATGCCCAGGCGTTCCGGTCCGATGAAAGACTTGGGGCGCAAGATCGAGACGCACATGCCCTGGTCGCGGAACCCGGCACAGATATCTTCGGCTTGTACCTTGGATTCACCATAAGGGCCGACGCCTTTCTTGGGATCGGTTTCGTAGAGTGGGTGGTGGTCGGGAATGCCGTAGACGGCGGTGGTGGAAATGTGGATGACGCGCTCGACGTTGTGGTTGAGGGCTTCTTCCATTACGATGCGGGTGCCGTCGATGTCGGTCGAGTAGATTTCTTCGGGAGGATAGAGCGGCAGGGCTGCGGCACAATGCACGACGACGTCGGCGCCTTGCATGGCTTCGATTACTTCGTCTCGGTTGCGGATGTCACCCTGAATGCTGGTGATCTGGTCTTTACAATCTTCGTAGTCGAATTCGACCAGGTCGATATTGGTGACAGTGTTGCCGTGGGCTAACAAATAGCGGATCAAATTAATACCTAGAAAACCCGATCCGCCCGTGACCATAAAGTGTTTGGGTTTTCCGGCTGCTGTTTCAGACATGTAACGTACTCCTAATTGTGTGTGCCAATTGGCACGTTTTTAATCGGTATGATTTCAAAGATTTGCCAGCCCATATTTTACTGCAAAAATCAAGCTTGTTTGATGAGAGCGGATGAGGTTGCGAAATTGCAAGATGAAGGACGAGAGCATGGGTGTTGGGGAGCAAGGGGGCATGTTGCTTGTTGTAGAATGCATAAAGTATTTGTATTCCTCTGTGTTTCTGCGGCTCTGTGGTAAAAAAATCTTAGCACCAGAAAGCTGGGTATATGCTATTTACTGTTCACTTATCACGATTCTCGTAATCTCGAATCATGTTCCTTTTAGCTACCTGATTACTGATCAATGGATGACCGTTTACTGACTCTTAACCAAATTGTCCTTGACAGAGTCTTTTTTTCGCGGATAATAAGAAGACAATATAGTAAGAAACTGGCCATGACAGAGGAAAGTAGACCTGTGAACGCTGACAGGGAGGCTGGGGCAAAGACTGAAACCCCGGCTAAGTAGAAACCGGTCGAAGTTCCCTCTCGAGCCGCCCAGGGGAACGGTGATTAAAACGATCACTTATTAGTCTGGGACGCAGCCCTAGCGTTAACCGGGGAGCCAATCGCCGATCATTTGTAAAATGACCCAGGCCGTTGGTATAAAGTGGGCGGTGCAGAAGCGCTGCCAATTTGGGTGGTACCGCGGGAAATCGATCCCGTCCCTTGTTGGACGGGATTTTTTGTTTCTCCGAAGTGCTGTCCGAGTAATGAATTACTGATTAGGAGCAGTGTATGTTAGAAAAACTCGAATTGATCCAAACCGAAGCCCTGGAAGCGCTGGTGAGCGTTTCTGACGAAGACAGTTTGCAAACCTGGAAGGTGGCCCACATCGGACGCAGTTCGCCGGTGATGGATGTCTTCAAGTCGATGGGGTCGCTCAGCAAAGAAGAACGCCCGCTCGTCGGCCAACAGGCCAATCAGGTCAAGCAGGCCCTGGAAGCGGCCTTCGAGGAAAAGGCGCAGGCCCTCAAGCAGGCGGCTATCCAAAGTTCGCTGGAAGGTGAACGCCTGGACATCACCTTGCCAGGGCGCACGCAGGCGCGTGGGCGCCTGCATCCGGTCACGCAAACCATCCGGCGCGTCTCCGATATCTTCGCCGAGATGGGTTTCCAGGTGTATCGCTCGCGCGAGGTGGAGTCGGATGAAGTTAATTTCCAATTACTCAACTTCCCGCCGCACCACCCAGCGCGCGATATGCAGGACACCTTCTTCACCACGCAAGAGGGCATCATTATGCGCACACACACATCCCCAGGGCAAATCCGGGCAATGCGTGAGTACGCCGCTGAAAACCCGCAAGACCCGCCGCCGGTGCGCGTGATCCTGCCGGGCATGTGCTACCGCTACGAGCAAGTCACGGCGCGCGCCGAGATGCAGTTTACCCAGATCGAGGGGCTGGCGGTTGGACACAATATTACTTTCGGTGACCTGAAGGGCACGCTGTCGGACTTTGCCCGCCGCATGTTCGGCCAGAATGTGCGCACGCGCTTTCGCGCCTCGTACTTCCCGTTCACCGAACCAAGCGCCGAGATGGACGTCGAATGTTTCGTGTGTGGCGGTGAGGGCTGCCCGGTGTGCAAGCATACCGGTTGGCTTGAGATTTTGGGCAGCGGCATGGTCCACCCCACGGTGCTGCGCAACGGCGGCTACGATCCCGAGAAATATACCGGTTTCGCTTTTGGGATGGGGCCGGAGCGCATCACGATGCTGAAATACCGCATCGAGGATATCCGCAATTTCTGGCGCAATGATATGCGGTTCTTGGAA
>JBNKDB010000005.1:0-5846 GCA_050288045.1 Anaerolineales bacterium
GAGAGCGGCTATGCCCCGCCGGTGCCGGAGCAGATCTACGCTGCCGGGCGGGATGCGCTGGCTGCACTGCGCGTCGGTTTGCATATGTTCAAGGAAGGCGGCTATATCAGCGATTATGATGCCGTGATTGGTGAAAAACTAATCACCATTCTGGCCGGTGGTGAATTGAGCAAGCCCGCCTGGGTAAGCGAGCAGTATATCCTCGATCTGGAGAAAGAAGCTTTCCTGTCTTTGTGTGGCGAGGAAAAGACCCAGGAGCGTATTTACCATATGCTCGAAACCGGCAAACCGCTCAGGAATTAGTAGGTAGTAGAAAATCTGCGATTTTCTTCATGGTAAGGAGTATTGTTGATGAATGATAAGAATAATGCAGCTCGAGACCCGGTGATTGTTGCCGCCCGGCGGACGGCAGTGGGCAAGGCCAAGAAAGGTGCGCTGGCGACGGTGCGCCCGGACGAGTTGGCCGCAGCCGTGATCCAGGATATTTTGCAGCGCACGCCCCAACTCGATCCCGCCGAAGTCGAAGACGTGATCCTGGGATGCGCTTTCCCGGAGGGCGAACAGGGCCTGAATATGGCGCGCACGGTGATCCTGCGCTCTGATCTGCCGGTCAGCGTACCCGGACAGACCGTGAACCGCTTTTGCTCTTCCGGCGTACAAACGATTGCACAGGGTGCGATGGCGATACTATCCGGTTTTCAGGATGTGGTCATTGCCGGAGGCGTCGAGTCGATGAGTATGGTGCCGATGACGGGCAACAAATACGCGCCCAACCCGCAGTCTGTGCATGACCATCCCGAAGAGAACGTCAGTATGGGCATCACGGCCGAGAACGTGGCCGACGAGTACCACGTCAGCCGGGAAGACCAGGACACCTTCGCCTACCAAAGCCACATGAAAGCCGCCAAAGCGATAGAAAAAGGTGTCTTCGATGAAGAAATCGTCCCCATTGAGGTCGAGGTGGTTGAAGTTGGCGAGGATGGCAAGACGCACAAACGCACTTATGTGCATAAGGTCGATGAAGGCGTGCGCGCCGATACCAGCGTGGAATCGCTGGGTAAGCTGCGTCCGGCTTTCAAGCAAACTGGCACAGTAACGGCGGGCAATTCCTCGCAGATGAACGACGGGGCGGCGGCCGTGCTGCTGATGTCACGCGCTAAAGCTGAGGAATTGGGCTTGAAGCCGTTGGCACGCTTCGTGGCTTATGCCGTCGGTGGCGTGCGTCCCGAAGTGATGGGGATTGGCCCGACCGCGGCCGTGCCCAAGGTTCTGGAAAAAGCTGGACTGACGCTGGATGACATCGATTTGATCGAATTGAATGAGGCGTTTGCCTCCCAATCATTGGCGGTGATCCGCGAATTGGGGCTGGATGAGGAAAAGGTCAACGTCAATGGTGGCGCGATTGCGTTGGGGCACCCACTGGGTGCGACCGGTGCAAAATTGACCGTACAACTGCTGTACGAACTCAAGCGCCGCGGCGGAAAATATGGTATGGTAACCATGTGCATCGGCGGTGGGATGGGGGCCGCCGCGATCTTTGAAAATTTACAATAATATGAAATTCCAAGGAGAAATCAAATGCCACTGACAATCAACGATTTGATGGAAAAAATGCCGGGCGCGTTCCTGCCGGAGAAAGCCCAGGGTGTGGATACGGTCTTGCAGTTCAATTTCACCGGCGATCAGGAAAGCAATTGGATCATTACGATCAAGGATGGTGTTTGCACCGCCGAGCAGGGTGTGGCCGAAAATCCCAACATGGCCTTGACCGCTGATGGACAGGATTACATCGACATTGTGACTGGTAAACTGGACGCGATGAAAGCTTTTATGGGCGGTAAGCTCAAGCTGACCGGGGACCTCAACTTTGCCATGAAACTGACCAGTTTCTGGAAATTGGGGTAGCCAGGAATTAACCACAAAGTCACCAAGACACGAAGAAAAAACTTGGTGACTTTGTGCCTTGGTGGTAAAAAAATAAAAACCGAGGTTTTCAACAACCTCGGTTTTTTGCTTTCAAAAGGATTTGTCTAGAACAGACCCCAGTCGCCGCCGGCACCCTCTTCCATGTAGGTCGGGTCCCAGAGTTCGGCACCCATCTCAATCGTGGTGGTGTAGCCGATCGCCTCTTCGACCTTGCGGCGGGAGGCTTCCAGCAGAGCGGGGGCGTACGGGCAGAACGGGGTGGTCATGATCATCATCACATGACCGGTCTCGGCTTCATCGTCGATGATCACGTTACGGATCAGGCCCAATTCGATCACATTCAGGCCAATTTCCGGGTCGATGACTTCCTTCAACTTCTCATCGATTTCAGCAACTTTGTCCGGGTGGGTGCTTTCCACTTCCCAGACGGCCTGGCGGGCAGGATGTTCAGCTTTTGCGGGACTCATAAATAAACTCCAAATTAATGCTATTCAACGTCAGCGAAGGCGATCACCGGGACTTCGTAAGCGCAGATGCTGTCCCCATCCAGCATGCAGGTGATCTTTTCTACCGGGGTGTCCAGCACAGTCGAGATCAGGGTCTTGTCGACGATGCAGACCTCGGGGTGTTCCTGGCCGACGTGATAGTAGGGGCAACTGGTTTCTTTGATAACGAACTTTTCATCTACACGTTCAACTTCGATCACAAAACCTTCCTCGTGTAAAATCTTTTGAAGGATTTCGAGCCGGGCTTCCGGCCTCAGGTTTTGAATGTTCATCTTGGCAACGTGGTCCTGGGCCATATCCGAAGCCAACTGGGTGAAGAGTTTGTTGAGCGTTTCTTCCGATACACTGCCCTTCAATTGCTCCAACAGGCGCGTGGTCAGCGCCAGGTAGCGGCTGGGGAACTTTTCCATACCCGCGTCGGTAAGATAATACACCCGGCGCGGACGGCCAACCCCGTGGCGCTCTTCCTCAGAAGTCACCAACCCATCCGCTTCGAGTTTGGCGATGTGGTGGCGCACCGATATTGGGTTGATCTGCACCGCTTCGGCCAGCTCGTTGATCGTACAGCGTTGGCGGTTGAGGAGGTTTTTTAGAACCAGTTCACGTGTGCTACTCATATGTTTAGTCACCTAAGGCGTTACAATACCAATAAGTACATTCATTAATCATGCTTGAGAGTATAACAGTGGGGTAGGGATTTGTCAATATTTAAGATATTTTCCATAAATATTGACAGTATAGGGGTTCCCTGCTATAATGTTTGCCGTGTGCTAATTGTGTTTTTGTGCACTTTTGTATAAAAAAATATGTTGATAAATGCATGGAAAAATGCAGGTTGGTGAAGCAATCTGTGTTTTTCAGAACAATGGTGATAAGGAGTTTTTCTAAAAATGTCTGGTCTTGTTATTCGTAATTTACACGTACGTTTAGAAGAAGATCCCGAAGTCGAGATTTTAAAAGGTGTTGACCTGACCATCAATCAGGGTGAAGTCCACGCTTTGATGGGACCAAATGGTAGTGGTAAATCGACTTTATCTTATGCCCTGATGGGGCACCCCAAGTATGAAGTAACCGATGGTACCGTGGAATTCAACGGCGAGGATATCCTTGAACTGGCACCGAACGAACGCGCCCAGTTGGGTATGTTCCTGGCTTTCCAGTACCCGGTATCGATCCCCGGCGTTTCGATGGCGAATTTCCTGCGCCTGTCGATCAACGCCCGCCGCAAAGCCGAGAACCCTGAGGATAAGGGTATCTCCATCCCCGATTTTCGGCGCTTGTTGAAGGCCAAGATGGATGCCTTGGGCATGGATCACTCCTTTGCCGGGCGCTATCTGAATGAAGGTTTCTCCGGTGGTGAGAAGAAGAAAGCCGAAGTGCTGCAAATGGCGGTCATGGAACCGCACATCGCCATCATGGATGAAACCGACTCCGGCCTGGACATCGACGCTTTGCGCACAGTAGCCGAAGGTGTGGACAAGCTGCGCGGCCCGGAAATGGGTATTTTGGTGATCACGCACTACCAGCGCATGTTGAACTACATCAAACCGGATTACGTGCACATTATGTTCGAGGGACGGGTAGTGCAGTCCGGCGGGCCTGAATTGGCACTCGAATTGGAAGACAAGGGTTACGAAGAGATTCGCAAGAAGTACCAGAAACAGGTCGCTTAGCTCGATTGCTTATTGGTATATAAAGGAGAGTTATTATGGCGCCTACTGACGAACAATTATTAGTTGACATCGAACAAAATCGTTGGGATTTCACCGACGAAGTCAAATCAGTTTTCAAGACCCGCAAGGGTTTAGACCGCGAAGTCGTCAAACAGATTTCGCAGATGAAAGAAGAACCGGAATGGATGCTCGAGTTCCGCTTGAAGGCTTACGAGCACTTTGCATCGCGCCCAATGCCTGAATGGGGTGCGGATCTTTCAGGCCTGGATTTTGACGAAATCTATTTTTACAATAAACCGACCGATAAAGAAGGTCGCGATTGGGATGATGTCCCTGATAATATCAAGCAGACCTTTGAACGTCTGGGCATCCCTGAAGCCGAGCAGAAATTCCTGGCAGGCGTGGGAGCGCAGTACGAATCGGAGATGGTGTATCACAACATCCAGAAGTCGCTCGAAGAGAAGGGTGTGATTTTCAAGAGCATCGAAAACGGCTTGCGAGACCACCCTGAACTTTTCCGTGAGTATTTTGGGACGATCATCCCGATTGAAGATAATAAATTTGCTGCCTTGAACAGTGCGGTTTGGTCCGGTGGATCGTTCGTGTATATTCCGCCGGGAGTCAAAGTGGAACTGCCGATGCAGGCATATTTCCGCATTAATGAAGCCAACGCCGGGCAGTTCGAGCGCACACTGATCATCGTGGACGAAGGTGCAGAAGCGCACTACGTTGAAGGCTGTACGGCTCCACAGTTCACCACCGATTCCTTCCACAGCGGCGTGATCGAGATCATCGTCAAGAAGAATGCGCGTTTCCGCTACACAACCATTCAAAACTGGTCAACCAATATGTATAACCTGGTGACCCAGCGTGCCATCGTAGAAGAGAATGGACACATGGAATGGGTGGATGCTAACCTGGGTTCCAAGATCACGATGAAATACCCGTCGTGCTACCTGGTTGGTGAAGGCGCACGCGGCGACATCCTCTCGATGGGTTTTGCCTCCGAGGGGCAATACCAGGACACCGGCGGTAAGATGCTGCACCTAGCCCCTAACACCAGCAGCCAGATCACTTCCAAGTCGATCAGCCAGAAGGGCGGCCGCGCCGCTTATCGCGGGCTGGTCAAGGTAATCGAGGAAGCGGAAAACGTCAAATCGAACGTGGTTTGCGACGCGCTCTTGCTCGACGAAACCTCGCGCTCGGATACCTACCCGTATATCGAGATCGAGGCCAAAGATGTCAATATGGGGCACGAAGCATCGGTGACCAAGATCGGCGAAGAACAGCTTTTCTACCTGAACAGCCGCGGCCTGAGCGAAGAAGAGGCTATTGGGTTAGTGGTTTCCGGCTTCATCGAGCCGTTGGTGAAAGAGCTGCCGATGGAATATGCAATTGAAATGAACCGCTTGATCCAACTGCAAATGGAAGGGTCAATCGGATAGGTTTGGTATAAGTGATGACAGATAAACAACAACGACGAGTAGTATCGCGCGGCCAAAGCCGCCGGACGACATCAGCCGGGCAGTTTTCCTTTACCAAGGAAATGATCCCCGATATGTCCAACGGCGTCAAAGAGCCCGACTTTTTGACCAAATACCGCCAGCAAGCCTGGAGTGCTTTCCAGCGCATTCCTTTCCCCACCACGCGGGAAGAAGCCTGGCGGCGTACGGATTTGCGCAAGCTGCAAACCGAAACTTTCCAAATCCCGACCAAAGCGCAATCGGGCGAATTACCGGTA
>JBNKDB010000006.1:0-4718 GCA_050288045.1 Anaerolineales bacterium
AATCCCCGATCTGATCAACAAGCTGAAACGGGCTTTCGATTACGTCTTGATCGACCTAGGGCGTTCGCTCTCACGCATCAGTATGCCAGTTATTTTGGATGCCGACCAACTTGTCTTGATTGTCGGCCCGGATCAGGCTACGGTCACACTGACCAAAACGGTGATCGAATATTTGCGGATCAAAGGCTTGCAGAATATGCAGATCTACCCGCTGTTGAACCGGGCCGTTGGCCTGGAGGGCATGATCACCAGTAAAATTGAAGAAATGCTGGGGGTGTCGGTAACTGCCGCAATTCCACATATTGGACGCGAATTCGTACTTGCCAACAACTTGAACCAACCTTTGAGTTATAAATTACCAGACAACGTAGCAACGATTGCCTTTCGTCAGGCAGCCCAGGAGATCGAACGCCGGGCGCAGGAGGTGCGCGAGAAAGGTTTCAAGCACACTTAAACCGACAGGTTTTTCTTGAACGAAAGGAGCACCACAGATGACCACGGACTATGATGAGAAAGGTAAGTTTTTTACCGAGATTATTCCAAAAGAGAATATTCCGGTAATCATCCAGACCACCACCAATCGCATTGAGGGACTTTTTCACGCGCGATACGACAATCGCTTGAAAGATGAACTCAACAATGAGGCGGATGAACAGTTCATGGCGATAACCGATGCAGTCGTCTATGACGCTGACGGAAATGAACTGTATACATCCAATTTCCTGGCATTGAACCGCGATACGATTATCTGGCTGATACCGCAAAATGAGGAGGACGGGGAGAAAGAACAAGGAGATCAAGAATGACAATCAACCCCGCAACCGAACCTCAAGCTATCCGGGGCGAAAACCTCGCCAAGCTAAAGAGTTACGTGGCGAATTTTGTCCAGCGTGAATTGGAAGCCAATCCGCCGCCTTACGAAAAACGCCGCGAGGCGATCAACTATATCTTCGAGCAGGCCATCACACAAACGCGCGTCAATATTTCGCGCACCATGAAGGCGCAGTTACTGCATGACATCTCGAATGATATGTTGGGCTATGGCCCCATTCAACCACTGCTCGATGATGAGACCGTCACCGAAGTAATGGTGAACGGGCCGACCAAAGTCTACGTCGAGCGGAAGGGCACTTTGGAAAAGACAGGCGTGGTCTTCGATGATGATGACCATGTTTTGCGCATCATCAACCGCATCGTTCTGCCCTTAGGGCGGCGCATCGATAATGAGAATCCTACTGTGGATGCCCGCTTGCCGGACGGCTCGCGCGTCAATGCCGTGATTCCGCCGGTGGCGATCGATGGCCCTTCTGTGACCATCCGTAAGTTTTCCAAAGACCGCCTGGGGGTGGATGATCTGGTGCGATTCGACTCGATCACCGAAACTATGGCCCAGTTCCTGCGGGCTTGCGTCAAAGCGCACTTGAATATCATCATCTCTGGTGGGACCGGCTCGGGCAAGACTACGTTGTTGAATATCCTTTCCGGCTTTATCCCCGAAGACGAGCGCATCGTCACGATCGAGGACGCGGCCGAATTGCAGCTCCAGCAGGATCATGTTGTGCGTCTGGAAACCAAGGCCCCGGATGCCGATAACCGCGGCGGAGTGGATATCCGCCACCTGGTAAAGAACTCCCTGCGTATGCGGCCTGACCGTATCGTGGTGGGTGAGTGCCGCGGTGGGGAAGCGTTGGATATGCTCCAGGCGATGAATACTGGCCACGACGGCTCGCTGACTACCATTCACTCCAACTCGCCGCGCGATTGTACGGCACGTTTGGAAACCTTGGTGCTGATGGCCGGGATGGACATGCCTCTCAAGGTCGTGCGTGAACAGGTTGCTTCGGCCGTGGACCTGATCGTCCAGCAAACTCGCTTCCCGGATGGTTCTCGTAAAGTGACCTATATCACCGAGGTCGCCGGGATGGAAGGCGACACCATTGTGATGACCGATGTGTTCAAGTTCGAGCAGACCGGTACTGATGCCCAGGGGAAGGTGATTGGCCAACTGCAACCGACCGGTATCCGGCCGTTGTTCATGAATCGCCTTGAGAAAGCCGGCTTTGAACTGGGCGCGGCTGTATTCATGCCCAATTCGCCAATCAACCGGGCTGCTAACCAACAGCCAAATCCGGACGATATCAGACGCCGTCGCCGCCGATAATCCAGGTGCATTTTGCTGCCTTTTGCTATAATCGGGATAGTTACATAAATCGCCCGGACTAGACCGGCGCGAAGATTGCCCGATTGAGGAGCCACGTTATGAGTCAAGAGTTGGCGATAAAAATTCGCACGAAAAAATTAGGTGTGCTGCTGCGCGATGCCCGCACGGCTGCAGGCAAGTCGATGAAAGACTGCGGCGAGGTAATTGGTGTTTCTGGTGGAATGATCAGTTCTTATGAACGCGGCAATCGTTCCCCATCCTTGCCGGAGTTGGAAATGCTGGCCTTTTTCCTCGATATTCCCATCGAGCACTTCTGGAGCGATGAGATCAAGTCCGAGGAACAGCACCCCACCGAAGCCTTGAACAGTGGGCGTTTGATGGCGCTGCGCCAGCGGATCATCGGGGCCATGCTGCGCCAGAAGCGCGAGGAAGCTAACCTGACTCAGAAGGAACTGGCTACCGAGACCGGCATTTCTATCTCTCGCATTCGCCGTTACGAAGCCGGGGAAACCCCGGTGCCGGTGCCGGAGTTGGAGGCGCTGGGACGCACGTTGAATTATCCCGTCCGTCAATTCACGATCCACAGCGGCCCGGTGGGGGATTGGATTTCGGAACAGCGCGCCATCCAGGATTTTCTGGATATGCCGCCGGAACTACAAGAATTCGTTACCAAGCCGATCAACCGCCCGTACGTTGAATTGGCGCAGCGCCTGAGCGAAATGTCCGTTGACAAGCTGCGCGAAGTGGCCGAAGGGCTGTTAGAGATCACTTTATAGGAACTGGAGCCGATCATGGAAGTTAAATCGCCGGAAGAACTCGCCAAAGAAGCGACAAAAGCTTATCAGGGTGGTGAGTATTTGGACGCAAGTGCGACATTCAAAGCCGCTGCGGATGGCTATGAAGCCGCTGGGGATGCTTTGAAGGCCGCCGAAATGCGCAACAATCAGAGCGTGGCACTGTTGCAAGGCGATGACGCCGAGGGTGCGCTGGCCGCAGCCCAGGGTACCGATGCGGTATTTGCGGAAGCTGGCGATAAGTTGCGCCAGGCTATGGCGCTGGGCAACCAGGCGTCCGCTCTGGATGCGCTCAAGCGTCTGGAAGAGGCCGAAGCCGCGTACGTAGCCTCGGCGGACTTGTTGAAGGAATTGGGCGAGGACGATCTGCGCGCGACGGTGATGCAATCTCTCTCGGCGCTGCAACTGCGTTCCGGGCGGCAGCTCGAAGCGTTGGCAACCATGCAGGCGGGGGTGGATAATGTGAAAAAGCCCAATATGCGCCAGCGCGTGTTGAAGCGTTTGTTGAAGTTACCCCAGAAATTCATGAACAAGTCTTGAGAATTTGATTTGCACCTACAGCCTCGGATTAATTTCCGGGGCTTTTTTTGTTGGAATACTGTAATGACAAATATATGGTGTTTAATTATTTGATTCTTTTGTAAATAATGTCCACCATCTTTGGAAATAAATCCCACATAAATAGTTCCCGATGATTTTTATCAAATAGTATCCAATATGCACCGAAGATAACCGGACTATATCCCGATAAAGAAATCAAAACGATGAATGCAAATATCAATACAGCAATTTGAAAAATGTTTGGCGGAAGTAAAGCCATAGCTAAATACCTGAAAGCAAAATAGCCACTTCCAACAAGGAGAAGATGGATTATCCAAGCAGTCTTGTGTAAAAAACGATCCAATTTATTGAAATGTATTGAAGGTGACAAAAGCTCAAATTCAATAAACTTTCGATCTAAATTTTTTACGGTCACGTAAAATTCAAAGCGTTTCCTTAATTCTTCTTCTATTGAGAAATAATCTTTAATCGTAATTGAAACACGTGTCTTCCTGAATACTCTTTTTAATATATGAACGTCAATATCTTGTAAAGTGCTTCGAGTGATTTCTACAATTGATATTTGAGCTAATTCTGGATCGAAGGATTGATGGTCAAAAATCGGTAGTTTCTGAATATTAGTCGAATCATTAAATCGGGGTTCTTTCATCAACTCTTCTTCATCGATTCCAATCCCGATAAGTGTTCTATATTGAGTACCGTTTTTCCTCTCATCATTGCTAATGAATAATGAATTAGGATATTCCTTGCTGTACTGGTTTTCGGGGACATGAATGAATATTCTTTGTCCATCAAATATAAAATCAATCTTTAGCATATTGAAATTCCCGAATTTTCTTTTCTATATAAGAAAAGATGGTATTTACCTTGCAGGCGATTTCATGATTTCCTAATTATAAACAGTTTAGCTGGATGTTAGAAAAATCCAGGCGTCAAAATTCCTGTTTGGTTCAAACAATTATTTGTTGTGGTTGGTTTCTATTGTTAGCATAAATATCAAACTGTGCGTTGATTGGGGCGCAGCATGCTGCGCCCCTACATAGCCTGGCTGTTATGAAAAAGCGACAACCTCAAGTTGTCGCTTTTTACTGGCTTGGTAATTCGATTTTGGGAAATTACTCCGCTTGCATACCGGCCTGCATGGAAGCGCGCACTGCCTTGCGGTAGATGCTGCGCACCCGTTCGGCGGTCTCGGTATCATC
>JBNKDB010000007.1:0-9162 GCA_050288045.1 Anaerolineales bacterium
CTTTATCGAGGCCGAAGCGTTGGTGAAGGCCACGCACTCGCCGGAAGAAAGCGAGTAGGCATTCCGACCGGGTTTGGGGTTCCCTTATTTGCACAAAGGCCCTAAAGTACAAATAAGCGTATACCTTATTTGCAAAATACTCCTAAAATGCAAATAAGTAAGTGAGTGTTATGAACCTTCCTTTAGGAATAAAGCAGCCTAAATTTCCCAGTCATGGGTAATGCTGGCCTGTGCCCAGTATGCCCCTCCAATCCAATCGGCGCTGAAGCGGGCTATTTCTCCGAACGCGCTTCCTGCAAGCCGGGGAAGAGGGTGTCGAACACGGCTGGGGCGTATTGCTCCACCATCGCATCCGTCAGACCGTTGGCCTTGGCGATGGCGGCGTACAGGTCGGCGCTGGGGCGTTTGCTGCGCGCCTGGGTTTCTACATCCAGTTCCCACAGCCCGAAGCGCTGCGTCCAGCCGCGTTCCCATTCGAAGTTATCGACCAGCGACCAGTGGAAATAGCCTTTGACCGGATAGTTGAAATTGACCGCCCGCCACATCTGGTGGATGTGCTGCGCCAGGTAGCTGGGGCGCATTTCGCCGGTGTGGTCTTCGACGCCGTTCTCGGTGATGATGATCGGCTTCTTGAACTGCAAGCCCCACTTGATGCCCTGGAACAGCCCTTCCGGCCAGTTGGCGATGAACTCGCCCGGGCTGAGCTGTTTATCGGCGGGGAAGAAGCGGCGGCTGTACAGGTCGTCCGATTTGGAAAGATCGAAAGCGACCAGTTCCTGGGTGTAGTAGTTGATGCCCAGGAAGTCCTGCGTGTTGGCGGCCTCGGGAATGGTTTCGCTCTTATAGATGAAGCGCAGCTTGCCATCGGTAACTGCCATAGGGAAAGCATCGTTGAACAGGCGGGAAGTGATCCCGGCCAGCGTGTGGTCGATGGGCGACCAGGATTTGGCGGGGATGAAGCCGCGGTATTGGTGTGCCAGGCCGACGCGTGCTTCGGGCTGGATTTCGTGGATGGCGTGGTAGGCAGCGGCGTGGGCGCGTACCATATTGCGCGTCACCGTGAAAGCGGCGTTCATATCCTTTTTGCCGGGCGGGAATTCATCGCTGAAATAGGCCATAGCGGCGTACACGTTGGGTTCGTTGATCGTCACCCACATGTTGGTGAATTCTTTTAGCGCTGCCACCGTGCGGCGCACGAAGGCTTCGAACAGCGGCACGACTTCTTCATTCTCCCAGCCGCCGATCTCCTCCAGCCACAGCGGGTTGGTGAAATGGTGCAGGGTAACCATCGGCAGCATGTTGCGCTCGACCAGCCCGATCAGCATTTCGCGGTAGCGGTCGAGGGCGGATTCGTCCCAGCGGTCGGGTTTGGGCTGGATGCGGCTCCATTCCACGGACAGGCGGTGGGCGTTCTGGCCGCTTTCGGCGGCGCGGTCGAAGTCTTCGCGCCAACGCCCGCTCCACCAATCGCAGGCCAATCCGGCTTTATGGCCGTCAATGATGCGGCCGGGTTCCTGTTCCCAGGCAGACCAATTATTGTTCTTGTTCTGGCCTTCTACTTGATGGGCGGCGGTGGCTGTGCCCCATAAAAAGCCGCGCGGGAATTGAAAGGTTACGGGCATGGGTGATCCTTAGTCGGGTAGTCAGTTAGTCGGATAGTCGAGTAGTCAGTTAGATAGTTCGGTAGTTTGGTGGTTGAGAGTTATTAGTTCGATAGGCTGGTAGTCTGATCGTCGTTTAGTTCGGCGGTCGGGACATTGTTAGCTGGATCGTAGCGAATTGGATAAGACCTGGTCGTTGCAATTTGCAATTTGTCATTTGCAATATTGTATCTTGCCAGCCTGGGTTTGACAATTGACAGGAGCGGGAGGGGGTTTTATAGTATGCAGTAGGCAGCGTTCAATATATAGTTATTGGTATCGCATACTGAATGTTTGCACTTCGATGCTTTTCGGACGAAGTGGGAAGGCCTAATTTTTATATCCTGGGATCAGACATAATCCATGAAGCATACAATCTACCTTGGCCTGGGGAGCAATTTGGGCGACCGGATGGGTAATTTGCGCGCGGCTGTAGCGGCGCTGCGCCCCGCAGTAGAACCTTTGGCGCTTTCTCCGGTCTACGAAACCGCGCCGTGGGGGTATGAAGAACAGGATGACTTTCTCAATCAGGTCATCCGGGCGGAAACCGACCTGTTGCCGGATGAGTTGTTGAAGTACGTCAAGGCCATCGAGCGCCAGCTTGGCCGCCGCCCGCGCTTCCGCTACGGGCCGCGTGAGATCGACGTCGATATTCTGTTCTACGACGACCTGCACATGGAATCGTATGGCCTGAGCGTGCCGCATCCGCGCATTGCCGAGCGCGCTTTCGTGCTCGTACCCCTGGCCGACCTGGCCCCCGACCTGCACCATCCCACCTTGGACAAGACCGTGCAGGAATTGTTGGCCGAAGTCGATACCAGTGGAATTGGGGAATATCAGGAAGACAGCGAATAGATTTGTGATGGCAGGGAAGGGGGCGGCTTATATTTCCAGCAGTATTTCCAATTCGATCTCGTCCCGCAGTGGGATGTTGTTGTCACCGATCAAGGGAATTTCGGGCTTGATTGCGCGCGAGCGCTGCACGGCGTTTGGGTACAGCGCCGCCAGCGCAAAGCCGCGTTTTTGGTAGAAGCCCAGCGCGTTGAGGTTGTCGTTGGTGGTGATCAGCCACAGGCGGCGACAGCCTGCTTCGGTTGCCATTTGCCGGGCGGCTTCGATCAGCGCCGTGCCAATGCCGATGCCTTCCTTGAAGCTGTCCAGCAGGGTGATTTCGCAGTCTCGATCTACGATGCGGTAAGTGAGCAGACCGGCGGGTTCGCCGTCCAGGAAGGCAGCAAAACCGGCATGGTCGCCGGGGTAGAAAACATCACCACGCGCGACCATGCGTTCAGAACCCCAATTTTGATTGAGCCAGGTTTTTATCCAGGGGATGTCTGCCGGAGTGGTGGCTCGAAGGTTGTATCCTGCCATTGTGGTATGGCGTGCTTACCGCCTGCGACCAAACAAGAGCAAAAGGCCGCCCAGGATCAAGAAGACCGGCCACAGCAGGTTCAGGGAAATGATATTGGGGAATAGGAAACTGGCGCTAAGGGCGACGAAGAACAGTCCCCAGAATCCTGAAAAGATCACCGGCGGGGTGATCTGGTCACCGGCGCGCTTGAAAGCCCACCAGGCTGCATTGAAGGAACCAAAGGCAGGCATCAGGATGAACAAAGCCCACCAGTTGGTCAGGCGGTAGTCGGTGAACTGCGGCAGGATGAAGACGATCCCCAACAGGATCAGCATCACGCCCCAGATACCCGATCCCCAGTTATCCGGGGCGCTCTTCCAGGCGGTTGGGCCGTAGTATTTATTCGGGGCCGTCTTTTCGTCTTTCTCGTCCTGCTTTTCCATTTTTTCTTCCTTATCTCCGTGCCATTCAGGTTCGGGTGGAGAACTTTCGGTTTGATATTCTTCAGACATTTTCCTCACTCCTCACGATTGCCTACTACTACTTGCTTTCTTCTATTATATCGCGGCGTTTAGGCGTTGCGAGAGAGCAGTAAATAGACGCCAACTCCCACCAATACCAGCGGCCACACCAGGTTGAAGCTGAAATTGAAGATGAAGCCCAGCGCGATCAGGGTGAGGAATGCGCCGAACAACGCCGTCTGGCCGACTTTACCGGACCAGTTGCCTTGCAACTGGTAACCACTCCATGCTCGGCCTAGCATGCTCAAGCCGGGGATCAAGATGAACAGCGCCCACAGGTTCCAGGGTTGCAGGAAGTGCAAGCCGGTGTAGTTTTGCAGCAAGAACAACGCGCCGAAAAAGATCAGCGCCGCGCCCCATACCCAGGATGTCGAGCCGGAAAAGTTCCAGTCTTCGCCTTTCCACACTTTGGATTCTTTTGTTTCGTAGCTTTCGGCTTCGAATGCTTCGGGTTCATCGGGTTCGTAGAATTCTTCACTCATGTTATGCTCCAATTAATAGACCAAATGATGGTTGAAATGGTTTCTTATTAATCTATACGCCGTTCACCTCGAAAAGTCGCGGGGTTTTAGGGCGCGTCATTGCCGCTCACTCACCAATTGCCCAGGGGGAGAGGGCCTGCACCAGTAAGATCAGGGTGGGTTCGCGTTCCGCCAACATGACTTGCCCACCGGCTGGAGAGGTGTAGGGGATGGTTTGATCTTCTCCAAGGGCATAACGCCGCACGCGGTTGGTGTCTTCCTGGATTTGGGCGGCTAACGGGACAAGAGGCACAAGGTGTTCAAGCTCCAGGTTGGTGAGCACGCTGTCGCTGTAGATCTGGTAGATGGTCGAAGCCTTCTCCAGACCGTAGCGGCTGATCAGGCGCAGGAAAATGGCCTTGAGCACTTCCTGCTGGCGGGCGTTGCGCTCGAAGTCATCCGTGCCGGTGCGGCTGCGCACGTAAAAGCGGGCCGTGCGGCCGTCCATATGCACGATCCCAGCAGGCACCGAGAATTTGCCGTTCACGAAGGTAGGGTCTTCGACCGGCTTGGGAACGAATACGTCGATGCCGCCCAATTCGTCGATCACGGAAACGAAGTTTTCCAGGTTGATGTTGACGTAGTAATCGGGGCGGATGCCGAAGTTGTATTCGTACATCAATGCCGAAAGTTCGAAGCCACCCAATCCTTGCACGCTGTTGATGCGCATCATGGTGTGTCCCGGAGCGTAGACGTACAGGTCACGCGGGAAAGAGGTCACGGTGGCTGTGCCGTTGTCCGGGTTGAGGATCAGCAGCATATTGACGTCTGTGCGAGCACCCTTGTTCCGGCTGGTATGGTCGTTGCCCATCAGCAAGATCACGATCTGGTTGTCGGCGCGCGGCAGCATGCCCATCGGTGGCGGAATCTGGGTGCCGTGCCAGTACTGTGGGCCGGGATAATCACCCCAGGTGACTGCCATGGGGAGGCCCTCATCGTTGTAGATGATCGGGTAGGGGGTGGCGGTGGGGCTGTCGGCCTGGGCGGGGGTGTCCGTCGGATACAATGGTTGCGCCTGTGTATCTTCCAGCGCAGTTTCTGGATTGGCTCCATCCGTTGTGGCGGGATCATCAGCGCTTTCCGGGTCTCCGATCTCATCGGCGTAGGCTAGTTCGGGGGCCAGGGTGGCGATCACCCCGCTCAACTTTCCTTCCGATCCCTTTTCGCTCAGGTAGAAGTATAGTACGCCAGCCAGGCTGCAAAGCAGCAGGGAAGCGCCCAGCAGGAGGACGAAATTGCGTAAATATTGGTGTTTGGGTGATGCGCTCATCTCGATTTTCAGTATAGCATTTTGGGTGATAGGAGACAAGCAGCCGGGAGCGAAAGATGCTCGCTTGCTGTGGATTTTGGGCACGATGCAGAACAAGCGGCCACCTGACTTCAAATATGGTATAGTTCGGCTGATTTATAGGATTAGACTTTCCACATATTCATAGTAAAGGTACGTAAATATAGGTAAAATATATCCTTGAGGCGAATTCAATCCAGAGTGACATCGTGGATGATCAAACTACGAATTATCAAGCGGATCCTATGATGAACCGTATCGACTTGCGCCACTATCTGATGATGGCATGGCGGTGGGTGTGGTTGCCGATTCTGGTCTCCCTGATCGTGGGGATAGGGACCTTGATCGGAGGGGCTTTGCTGCACGCGCCGACTTACCAGGCTACAACAACGCTTCTCGTCAACCAGGGCCTTGCTCGTGACAGCAACGATAATGCCCTGCTTTCTGATGAGCGTCTCGTTCAAACTTACGCTGAGCTGGTCGAAAAGCAACCGGTATTGGATGAAGTCATCCAGCGCCTGAACCTGGCTGCCAGCAGCGCGGACTTAAATGAAATCGTCGATGTCAGGCCGGTTGAGAACACGCAGTTGATCGAAATTCACGTTGAGCATACCGATCCTGGCCTGGCAGCCCAGATCGCCAATACGGTCGGTGCTGTTTTTATCGAACAGAATCAAAACCTGCAAACATCCCGCTTTGCCGCTTCAAAAGAGAACCTGACTGCACAGTTGGACGAACAACGGCGCTTGATCGACGATACTGTACTGGCTTTAGACAACCTGGGTTCTGAGGATCGCGATCAGGCCGAGCGGGACAGATTAGAAGCCAATCTGGTTCAGTTCCGGCAGACTTATGCCAGCCTGGTACAGAGTTATGAGAGTTTGCGTGTAGCCGAAGCCCAGGCCAGCGCGAACGTAGTGCTGGTCGAAGCGGCGATAGCGCCCGAAAATCCGATGCCTTCGCCCGTGTTCTTGAACACCCTGCTGGCCGCGTTTTTGGGTTTGCTGCTGGGAATTGGGATCGTCGTTCTGATCGTGTCCCTGGATCGGTCGATTGGGAATCCAATTGAGACCGCGCACCTGTTAGGTATCCCAATACTGGGTGTGATTGCTGGGTACGAACCCAAGATGGGCCGTCCGGTCACTTCCACCCAACCGCGTGCACCTGTTTCGGAAGCTTATCGTTCTCTGCGGACGCGCATCCTGTTTGCCAATGTGGACCTTACTGTGCGCACTGTGCTGGTCACCAGCCCAGGACCATCGGAAGGGAAGTCGACAATTGCTGCAAATCTGGCCATGGTATTGGCAGAGAGCGGCGAAAAAGTCATTCTGGTCGATGCTGATATGCATAAGCCTGCTGTGCATAAACAGTTCAAGTTGCCGAATCGGGCTGGACTGAGCAGGTTGTTCATGCAAACGGAGATCGACCTGGACGGCAGTCTGCAAGATGCCCCACTTGCAGGTTTACAGGCGATTACGTCCGGCCCTTTGCCGCCCAACCCGGCTGAACTTTTGGGATCGGAGAAAATGGTTTCCATCCTGGAGCAGGTGGAAGCGCGGGTCACGACTGTGGTGATCGATGCCCCGCCGATCCTGGCGGTGACCGAAGTGCCGGTCTTGGCGACGCGCGTCGATGGCGTTGTGGTCGTGATCCGGCCTGGACAAACAACAATGGATACTGCCCGGCGCGCAGTCGAACAACTCCGGCGAGTGGGTGCGAATGTGTTGGGGATGGTCTTCAATAATGTCGATAAAGTAGACCTTGGTCAATCACACTATGGCTATGATCCCAATAATTATTACGCCTATCCCGGTGTATATGATGGCATGACGGTCCAACGAAATGGGCTGTCCAGGCGAAAACAAAAATCCTTATAGAACGAACCTAAAAGCAGATGACAAATACCGAGCAGTTTTATACCAAACCAATCAATAACGATCCAGAAGCCGTATGCCCCTTTTTGGGTTTGCGCGACGACCCAGATACACGCTTCATGTATGCCACAACGGGCAACTATTGCCATCGAATTGACCCCGCCGAGCCGGTTGCCCCAGCCTATCAGGGCGCGGTTTGTCTGGATAATGCCGAATACCTCTCCTGCCCAATTTATACCCAGGCCTGGAAGGGGAAGCTACCGGCCGAGATCCGCGGGGAGATTGCCTCTGAACCAGCCCATGTGAGCCGTTTCTGGCCGATCGCGGCCTGGATCGTTGCCCTGGTGGCGGTGGGGTTGTTGCTCATCTTTGGCTGGCCGAAGCTCTCTGAGGTGATTGCTGGACGACAATCCGTCCCGGTCAGTTTACAGGGCGAGGAAGCGGCGTCTACCTTGATCGTCACAGAAACGCCAATTGGCCCGGCTACGGAAACGATGGCATTGGCTTTAGAAGCACCGACGCTTACCCCGGAGAGTACGGCGACACTGATGGTCACTGAGACACCCGCAGCGCCTACCCCCGGCCCGGATTTGATGACGCCTTTCGGCCCGGATGCATTCTTCCTGCTCCACCGTGTCCAGGAAAATGAAAGTCTACCGATGATTGCTGAAGCTTATAACACGATCCCCGATGTGCTGCGGGCAGCAAATGGCTTTGGTGAAGAGGTGAACATCCGGCCTGGTGATGTGCTCGTTGTGCCATTTGGCAAGAAGAACACGACCGGTATAGATGCCTACCAGGCGCTGCTCATTGATACGGATACCACACTACCCGACCTGGCTTTTCGGTATTCGACGACCATGGAGACGCTGCGGACGTGGAATAATCTTGGTCCCGATGAGCTGATTCCAACCGGACGTTGGCTGGTGGTACCTTTGATTGGGCAGGAACGCCAATATCCGACCGCAACGCCCACTCCGTTCGATTGGACGATCTATACCTACAAAGGACCGTTTGGTCCCGATAACGAATTTGTGCTGCACCAGGTCCAGGATGGCGAGAACCTTTCCTCGATCATAAATATCTATAATACGAACAAAGAGGTCACTTCGGTCTTGAATGGTTTCGAGGAATTCGTCGTCATCCAGCCCGGACAGATGATCTTGTTGATGCCGGGAAAGCAGGATTTGGAGAACGTGCAAAAACTGCGGCTTGTGTACATTGCAAATGAAACTGCGTTAGATGAAGTAGCAGACGAATATGGCCTGACGAGCAGTATCCTGGCAGAGTACAATGATCTGGTGGGAGAGATCGTTCCACCCAATTCCTGGCTTGTAATTCCATAAGCGGCAAGAATGAGGGGGCGCGTTCAGTGTGGAAACGATTGGCGGAAAATTGAGTTAAGGGATTGAATTTGAAATAAATCACGTTGATAACCGGGTTTTCTGAGACCCGGTTTCTTATTTAACATCTGCTTTTATTCCTGCCCGGCAGCCGTGCTTTCATCCCCGATCACGCTAAATGGATAGATTTCGCTGGTCAGGCTTTCACCGCCGGCGGTATGGCCTTCGGCCCAGACTTCGTGTTCCCCCTCTGCCAGGACCCACCAGGTGGTATAGGGCGGGGAATCGAAGTTAGCGATCAACTCACCATCCATGTAAAGGGAGACGTTTTGCAGCGCCTGGTTGCTGGTGGCTTCCAGACGCACGCGCTGCGATGCGGCGCTGGTTTCGGCGGCCAGGCGGTAAACGGCATTATAGGCCGGGGAAACGATGTATAGCGCCGGAGCATTGGCGATGCCGTTGTCCGCCGCTACGGTGCGGTTGAGGATGTCGCTGTATAAGATCAGGCCCTCACTGCGCGCCCAGGGATGGGCTTGTGGCGGCAGGTTGAGCGCCACTACGTGAGCCTGCCTTTCCGTGGGCGTATCTTCATTTGCCAATCCGCTTGTTGCCCGGTCGATGATA
>JBNKDB010000008.1:0-8031 GCA_050288045.1 Anaerolineales bacterium
AAGTGCGGCGTTGAAGTCACCCGCTCTGCCGTCCGCCGCGAACGCATGGGGCACATTGCCCTGGCCGCCCCGGTGGCGCATGTGTGGTACAGCCGCCGCGTGCCCTCCTCGTTGGGTTTGCTGCTGGATATTTCCCGCCGCAACCTGGACCGCGTACTCTATTTTGCACAGTACGTAGTTACCTACGTCGATGAGGAATCCCGCCAGAAAGCATTGGATCGCCTCGATGAGGAAATGGACGCGGCCGATAAGGATCATGGCGGTCGGGCCAACGTCAAGATCGCCGAAGTCCAGTTCGAACGTGACCAGAAGACCGAGGAATTGGAAACCCGCATCTCCGAGATCGAAGAGCGCTACAGCGAAGATCTGACCACCAAGCTCGACCCGATCATCAAAGAGGGGCAGCGGCTGGAAACTCGCCTGCAAGAGGATCTCGGGAAAGCCAACAAGAAGGTGATCACTTTCTCGGCGACCGAAACCGTGATCGTCAACGCTGGGGAAGAAATCTCCAACGCGCATATCTCCAAGGTGCAGGAAGTCGTCAAAGGCTACCTGGAAGAATTGGAGAAAGAAACCAACGACCGCAAGCAGCGCGAGATCGAACGCATCAATATCGAAATCGCCAGCATCAAGGCTGAAGCCGAGAACGCGGTCAATGATGTCCGTGAACAAATCGAAGAACAGAATTCTGCCATCCGCGCCGAATACCAGCGCCTGCGTGACGAACTGCTCGACCTGCATCCCTTGATGTTCATGGGCGAGCACCGCTACCGCGAACTGCGCCAGCGTTGGGGCCAGGTCTTCCGGGCCGACATGGGCGCCGAGGCATTCCACGATATTCTCAAGCGCCTCGACCTGGATACGATGTCCAAGGAACTGTGGCACGAGGTGCGTACCACCCGCAGCAAGCAAAAACGCAAGAAAGCCACCAAGCGTCTGAAAGTCGTCGAAGCTTTCCGCCGCTCGAACAATCGTCCTGAGTGGATGATCCTGACGATCTTACCGGTGATTCCTCCCGACCTGCGCCCGATGGTGCAGTTGGACGGTGGCCGTTTTGCGACCTCTGACCTGAACGACCTCTACCGCCGCGTGATCAACCGCAACAACCGCCTCAAGCGCTTGTTGGAGTTGGGTGCGCCGGATGTGATCGTGCGCAACGAAAAGCGTATGCTCCAGGAAGCGGTCGACTCGTTGATCGATAACTCGCAGCGCGGCAAGGCGCTTTCCCGCCGCGGCCGCCGCGAATTGAAATCCCTGAGTGACCTGCTCAAGGGTAAGAAGGGCCGTTTCCGCCGCAACCTGTTGGGTAAGCGTGTGGACTACTCCGGCCGTTCGGTGATCGTGGTTGGTCCGCAGCTCAAGCTGTACCAGTGCGGTCTGCCCAAGAGCATGGCCCTGGAACTGTACCGCCCGTTCGTGATCTCTCGTCTGGTGTCACATAACTATGCCGCCAACGTGAAGGGCGCCCGCCGCTTCATGGATCGCAACCGCCCCGAAGTTTGGGAGGTTTTGGAAGAGGTTATCAAGGAACGCCCGGTACTGCTCAACCGTGCCCCAACCCTGCACCGCTTGGGTATCCAGGCCTTCGAGCCGATCTTGATCGAGGGCAGCGCCATTCAGTTGCACCCATTGGTCACCACCGCCTTCAACGCTGACTTTGACGGCGACCAGATGGCCGTGCACGTGCCGCTGGCCGAAAAGGCCGTCAAAGAGGCGCGCGAATTGATGCTTTCTTCCCGCAACCTGCTCAAGCCCGCCAGCGGTGAGCCGATCATCGGCCCGTCGAAGGATATGGTCTTGGGTGTGTATTACCTGACCATGCGCGATGAGAACAGCAGCGATGGTAACGAGCGTGTATTTGCCGACATGGACGAAGTCGAGATGGCTTACCAACTCGGCCAGGTCAAAGTACATACCAATATCCGCGTGCGTACAGAGACCTGGTATGACGATGAGAATAATCGTCTGGCCGAGCCGGAAACCCGGATTATCGATACCACGGTGGGGCGTGTGATCTTCAACTTGGTGCTGGCGCCGCAAATCCAATTTGTCAATTACGTGATGGATAAAGGTGATATCAAGGACTTGATCGCTGAGTTGATCGAAGTTTCCGATGATGAGACCACCACTGCGGTTGCCGATGCCATCAAGGATATTGGTTTCAAATATGCTACCCGCTCTGGAACGACGATCGCAATTTCCGACATTACCATTCCTGAAGAAAAGCAAGAGATCATCACCAAAGCGATGGAAGAAGAACAGACCGTCGAGCGCGATTTCCGCCGTGGTCTGCTGACCGAGCAAGAGCAGAACGACCGCGTGATCGAAATCTGGCAGGAGACTACCAATAAAGTGGCTTCCGCCGTGCGTGAAGAAATGGACCCGTTCGGCAACCTGGCGACGATGGCGAACTCTGGAGCCACCAAAGGTGGTTTCAGTTCGATCTCGCAGTTGGCCGGGATGCGCGGTATGATGGCTGACCCGTCCGGGCGCATCATCCCGCTGCCAATCCGCTCCAACTTCCGCGAAGGTCTGACCACGCTGGAATACTTCATTTCCACACACGGTTCCCGCAAAGGTCTGGCAGACACAGCGCTGCGTACGGCTGACGCCGGTTACCTGACCCGCCGCCTGGTGGATGTTTCCCAGGACGTGATCACTTCCGAAGATGATTGTGGAACTGAAGACGGCATCTGGCTGCGCAGCAGCGACGATGTGGCCGGTCAGTCCTTGGGTAGCCGCTTGTACGGGCGTGTGACCGCCCGCCGGATCGTGCACCCTGAAACCGGTGAGGTGCTGGTCGAGCGCAACGTGTTGCTGGAGCAAGACCAGATTCGCAAGATCCTGCAAGCCGGGATCGCCGAAGCAATGATCCGCTCGCCATTGACCTGCGAAAGCGAACGCGGCATCTGCATCCAATGCTACGGCATGGACCTGGGCCGCGGCCGCAAGGCCGATCTTGGTGCTGCCGTTGGGATTGTGGCTGCCCAATCGATCGGTGAGCCGGGTACCCAGCTTACGCTGCGTACTTTCCACACCGGTGGTGTGGCTGCTGGCGGTGACATCACGACCGGTCTCCCTCGTGTGGAAGAGCTTTTCGAAGCCCGCCGGGCACCGAAGGGTGAAGCCGTGGTGACCGAGTTGGGTGGTAAGGTCGAAGTCATCCAGTCTGAACGTTTCAGCGACCTGCGCGTGGTGCGCGTGGAATACAGCGAAATGGTCAATGATGAATATGACCTGGCGGAAGGCTGGAAAGCGACCGTCAAGGACAGCACCGAGGTCGAAGCCGGTGACGAAATTGCCAAGCATGATGATGCGACCATCACCGCCACCAATGGTGGTAAGGTGCGCATTGAAAAAGGCAAAGTGATCGTGGCTTACGAACAGCGCGAGGAAGCCGAGTACGAAGTGCCTTCCAACACGCGCCTGATCGTGCGTACTGGCGACACTGTGGAACCCGGCCAGCCGCTGACCGAAGGTTCGCTCAACCCGCACTCCATCCTGCGCATTCAGGGCCGCGAAGCCTGCCAGATGTACCTGCTCAAAGAGGTACAGCAGGTGTACCGCTCCCAGGGTCAGGATATCCATGACAAGCACTTCGAAGTCATCATCCGCAAGATGATGTCCAAGGTGCAGATCACCCGCCCCGGCGATACCGAATTGCTGCCGGGTGACTTCATCGACCGCCTGGAACTGCGCAATATCAACGAAGGAATGCTGGCCGAAGGCAAGCAGCCCGCCAAATCGATCGAGTTGCTGTTGGGCATTACCAAGGCCTCGTTGAACACCGAGTCCTTCCTGTCGGCAGCCTCCTTCCAGCATACCATCCGGGTGCTGTCAAATGCGGCCATCGCCGGGAAGAAAGACCCGCTGTACGGCTTGAAAGAGAACGTTATCCTGGGTAAGCTCATTCCTGCCGGTACAGGCTATGGCCTGGAAGCCGAGCCAGCTTTGCCGGAAGGTGAAGTCGAAATGGCAGAACTGGAAGCCATCGCCGGTGAGGATGAGGACGCTGCCCAGGCGCTAGACGTCAGCGCTGAACCCACCGCGGCCGACTAAGTTCTAGAAATAGCGCCAGAAATTTGAAATCGAGATGGCCTGCGCGAAGCGCAGGTCATCTTTTTTTGCTACAATTAAAGGTACGCTTGCGCGCGGCATGGGCTTGGGTATTGCCGTGCTTGGCTTTATAATACCCGCCGGTCTTGACTTCGACCGGAATTAGCCGTATGATAAAGAATAAAACAAATGTTCTATTTTGAGCAGGCGAACCGCCTGGTCCGGCGCAACCGCGGGCAAGATCGAGAAATAAATTAACGTTCAGGAGATAAGTTAATGGAAGTTGGTCGGGTACGATTGATTAACATCGACGAAGAAATGCAGCAGGCATACCTGGATTACGCCATGAGTGTGATCGTCTCGCGCGCCCTGCCCGATGCGCGCGACGGCCTCAAGCCCGTGCACCGGCGTATCCTTTATGCCATGCACGACATGGGATTGCGCCCCAGCACCGGTTATAAGAAATCGGCGCGCGTGGTTGGTGAGGTCTTGGGTAAGTATCATCCTCACAGCGATACGGCTGTTTACGACGCCATGGCGCGCATGGCGCAGGACTTTTCCATGCGCTTACCGTTGGTGGATGGGCAGGGTAACTTCGGTAGTGTGGATGGCGATTCGCCTGCCGCCATGCGTTATACCGAAGCTCGCATGGCTGCCCCTACCGTGAACATGCTGCAGGACATTCAGAAGAACACGGTCGATTTTGGCAATAACTTCGATGAGACCTTACAAGAGCCGGTTGTGCTGCCGGCGGCGATCCCCAATTTATTGGTGAACGGCGCTACGGGTATTGCTGTCGGTATGTCGACCAGCATTCCGCCCCACAACTTGAGTGAAGTGGTCGACGCCTTGATCTATCTTTTGGATAACTGGTCCAAGATCGATGACATCGACCTCGAAAAATTAATGGAATTCATCAAAGGCCCGGACTTCCCCACTGGCGGGGCAATCATCGATGATTCCGACGCCCTGATGAAAGCCTACGGCATCGGCCGTGGGCGGGTGACCGTGCAGGCTGTGGCCCATACGGAAGAAATGGGGCGTGGCCGGGAGCGCATTATCGTCACCGAATTGCCTTACATGACCAACAAGGCTTCATTGATCGAACGCATTGCCAACCTGACCCGCGAGGGCAAGCTGGAAGGCATCAGTGACCTGCGCGATGAAAGCGACCGCACCGGTATGCGTATCGTGATCGAGTTGCAGCGCGGGGCCGATTCTCGTAAGCTGCTGAGTGATTTGTACAAACGCACCCCTATGCAGGGCACTTTCAGCATCATCATGCTGGCCCTGGTCAACGATGAACCTACGCTACTGACTCTCAAGCAAGCGCTGCGCGTGTACCTGGAACACCGCCTGGAAGTGATCCAGCGCCGCAGTGAGTACGACCTGGAACGCGCCCGCGCCCGGGCCCACATCCTGGAAGGGCTGCGGGTGGCATTGAAGAACCTGGATGAGATCATCGAGTTGATCCGTTCCTCGCGTGACGTCGACAATGCTCGCGAGCGCCTGATGAAACGTTACAAGCTTTCTGAGGTCCAGGCCAATGCGATCCTGGATATGCCCTTACGGCGGCTGGCGGCGCTCGAACGCAAGAAGATCGAGACCGAATATAAAGAAGTACAGCGCGAGATCAAGTACCTGGAAGGCTTGTTATCTTCCCCGGCCAAGATGCGCCAGGTGGTGGCCGACGAACTCCAGAACGTAAAAGCGGAATATGGAGACCGCCGCCGCACGCAGATCGTGCAGTTGGCCGAAGGCCAGAAAGCTGCTCCGGTGCTGACCGCCAAAGACATGGTCGAGGATAAGTTCACCTGGATATCGGTCGATGGTGACGGTAAGATCGCCCGTTCGCCGGAAGACAAGCAGCCGCGTTTGTGGGGCAGCGCCGCGGTGGAATTTACCGTGCGCGCCAACACGCGCGATACGCTCTATCTGATCACCGAAGACGGCAAGACCGCCGCAATTCCGGTGCATGCTGTACCGGAGACGGAAGCGCCCGAAAACGGCGCCCATTTCGCGCAGGTCAGTCCGTTGCGCGAGAGCGACAAATTAGCCACCCTGGTTACCTTGCCCCCATCCGATGAACGCGCCGAAGGTTGGTTCATTTTCTTTGGAACGCGCGGCGGCATGGTCAAGAAGAGTGAAATGGCCGAAATGCCCGGCGCATCGGCACAGACCTTCCAAGCCGTGAAGGTCAATGATGGTGACCGGCTGGGTTGGGTGCAGCTCACCGATGGCAGCGCCGAGATCTTGCTGGCGACCGCACAAGGTATGACGATCCGCTTTACTGAAGAAGACGTGCGCCCGATGGGTCTGGTAGCCGCCGGGGTAAATGGCATCAAGCTCAAAGGGGACGATGAAGTGGTCGGCATGGATGTGGTCGATAAGAGTTACGAGACCTTCCTGCTGGCTTCCGACAGCAAAGGTAAACGGCTTAAGATGTCGCAGTTCCCGACGCAAGGACGCTACGGCCAGGGCGTGATCGCCTGGAAACTGCCGGACGGCGTGAAGTTGGTGGGTATGACAATTGATAAATACACCACCGAGATCGGGGTGCATCGTATCCGTCGCACGCCGCGCCTGATGCGCCTGGATTCTGCGCCGGTGCGCACACGTCCCTCGGATGGCAAGATCATTTTCGATAATAAAGAAGATGCCGAGGAATTGGTCAAGATGGTGGTGCCCTGGGAAGCCCCCGATAACCTCCGGAAAACCAAGAGCACAGATAGCAGCAAAAAATCCAATCCGGCAAAGAAATCAGCGCCTGCCAAGAAAACCACATCCAGCAGCAAGACCAGCTCGGCCAAGAAAACGACCAGCGCGCGCAGCAAGAAAGCCAGTTCGACAAGCAAGAAGAAAACCACCAGTTCGAGCAGTAAGTCCACTGGCAGCAGCAAGAAAACCAGCACGACCAAGAAGTCTTCTACGAGCAAAAAGAAGCGCGGTGGCTCGAGTCAGCAAACCAAGATGGATATATAGGGTAGGCGCTTTGTAATCCGGCACCAAGTAATCAGGTAAACGGATTCTCCCGAAGGTTAGTTATCCTTCGGGAGAATTTTAGTTTTCAAAGAAGATGCCGTAAAAGTGGCTATATTGTCATATGTTCATTGCCACCGAGGTGCAGTAGGGGCGGGTTTCAAACCCGCCCGTGTTGTACTCGGCGGCTAAAGCCGCAGCAACCTTACGAACGCTTATCTTGTTGCAGGCAGCTTCAGCCGCCCAGCAGGTATTCAATCCTTCTACGAAACTTCCACCACTTCCTCTCCCAGATCCAACATGCTTGACCGGCGACGAATAACCAGACCATATAGCCAGAATGGAATGGCGAACAATGTGCCCGAAATCGAGAGCGCGCTGGGTAGTGAGAAGTGATTACCGACGTAACCCACGCCCGGCCCACCAGCGATCTGCCCCAGGGCGTTGACCTGGCTGGTCATCGAGATCACGGTGGCGCGCACCTTCGAGTCGATGTACTTGTTCATCCAGGCGGCTTCCAACGGGTAAGCCACGCTGCGGCTGATGCCTACGATCCAGGTCATTACGACGGCAATTGCGAACGAATCCGTCCAGGCGAAGATCAGCACGCTGCCGGCGATCAGCAGGGGGATGATCTGCAAGGCGCGCGCCAGGGCGATCTGGTTGGTGGTGTCCAGGCGGCGTTTGATGACTTCCTTGACGATCAGGCCGAGGATGCCGGATACGGCTCCGAAGATGCCGAACCAGGTTACCACGGTCATGTCGCCCCAGGCGGGGAAGGTGAAGTGCTCCAGCAGGTGGGCGTCGCTCAAGCGGTCCCAACCTTCCGAGGCCAGGCCAACGGTAAGTGACACGGCCACGAAGATCAGTAAAATCGGACGCGCCCGCATCATACCCACACCCTCCTGGAAGGTGGTCGCCATCGAGCGAAAAGTCTCGCGCTCTTCAGGCGGGGCAGGGGTAAAGCCCTCTTCGGGCATGAAAAAGATCAGGAAG
>JBNKDB010000009.1:0-6165 GCA_050288045.1 Anaerolineales bacterium
CTGATCCCCGCCAAACCCGGCCATTCTGAATTGCCATTGCGGATGTTTTGCCACCAGATCGATCACTTCTATCAATCCCCGGTCAGTCTGTAAAACACCAACGTATGCAAGCGTAAAGCGATCACCCGGCTTTTGGGTTCCCGGCAATGTCGGGTAAATATCTGGTGGGGTATTGTAGACGAATTCCAGGAGCTTTGGCTTTGCGGGCGCGATTTGCGGCAAGCGGCTTTCATCAGCAAGGATCACGGCATCTACATGCTCAATGACGAACCGGTCGATCTTTCGGATCAGATTTTTTATTGGCGCGGAAGAAACCCGGACGTGATCGGCATAAAAATCACAGATCTCATAAACGACCTTTTTCCCAAAGATGAGTTTACATAAGAAACCGGGCAAGACCGAATCGAAATCAAAGGCATGCACGACATCAAATTGTGTAATGTTGCGCACCAGCCAAAACAAAAGCGCAAGCTGCCAACGAAGCAACGGAATCAAATTGCGAATCCCGGACCCATAACTAGCGGGGATCGCAAATCGCGTGATCGGGATACCGTTGATTACGTCGTGCCTATCCAAAGTACACACCCGGTCCCACCCCAAAATGGAAACCTGATAACCTGCCCCGGCTAAAGCCGCGGCGGCTTTTTCAACCCTGGGGCTGGGTGCTATCGGGTTCGAGCGCATCAAAACAATCCGCTTAGACATTACAATCCGGGACAAAACTGTTCATAAATGGCAAGCATACGGGTTTTGATCTTCTGCTGATCGAAGGTTTGGGCTTTATTATGCGCCGCCTGCCCCAAATCCGCACGCAACTGGGGTTCATTAAGCAACCGTGCAATCTCACCTGCCAACGCCTGAACATCTTGCGCCGCCACTAAAATCCCATCCACATGATCCGTAATGATTTCCTCCACACCGCCGACCTTCGAAGCGATGACCGGTAATCCCGAGGCCATCGCTTCGAGCAACACATAGGGATAGCCTTCAAATCGCGAAGGCATTACAAACATGTCCGCTTGCGCCAACAATTCCGGGATATCATCACGCCACCCCAGCAACTTAATTTGATCCTGTAAGCCCAACTCAAAGATCGAATTTTCCAGCATCGTTTTTTCCGCGCCATCGCCCACCAACCAGCATTGCCAATTTACCGGATGATCTCGCAATGGAGCCAAAGCCTGCACCAAAAGATCGAAGCCTTTTTGGGGGTGCAATCTACCAATGCCACATAGGATCACTGGGTCTTCAGCAGACCGCGCAGTCTGCCTTGCCATTGGATGATACTGTTGGACATCAATGCTGTTTGGCAGCCACTCACTTTTGTGTTCAATCAACCTACCGCCGACTGCTTGCCGGGAGACAAAAACAACCTTAGCAAAAAAAAGAGCCAGCAGCCAATTTTCAACCAACTGATAAACAAGTTGCTTGAACTTACTTTCATGCCCCATCTCCCCGGCAGGGATATGCACCGTAGCAATTGCCGGAATGCCTAGTATTTTACTTGTAACCCCACAAAGTAAATAGGTGCGCGGGTGATGGGCATGAAGCAACTCGATTTCTCTTTCCTTACAGTAAGCAATCAGGTTTCCAAGAGCTCGAAAATCCAGCAGATAGGAGAGCGATAAATCGACCACTTCCGCCTGCACACTTTCAAGCTGCGCTCGAAAGGCAGGTGATGTTCCCGAGAAAATGGTCGCTTTTCCACCGGCATCACGCAACCAGGTACTCAACTGCAACAAATGCTTTTCTACGCCCCCAACTTCAAGATAAGCGCCATAGACCATGCCCACGTGCCCCCGACAATCAACTGCACTCACGAAAAACTCCTGGTATGCGGGTTTCCGCGGATTGCTGATAACAACCGATTTCCCTGGCGTCCCAGCATGGATAGCACTAGCTGGCGGCGCAAATTGAAAGGTGCCATTCGACAGCCCAGCAATGCATAATTACGTGCTGCGGAAAAATCCTCGCCCCAAAAAGCATGGTCGCTGGCGCGATAATAGGCATTACTCAATGCTATTTTTTTCAGGTTCTCAATATTTTCAGGTAGTGGTTGTGAGAAAAAAGCCTGGTAAACGGCAATGATTTCGGTGGCGAAGTCCACCAACTTACTTGCTGATTTCGACTCGTAATGCAAGCGCATTGCAGCCAAAGGCACCGGAAGATAATCGATTTTAAGTTCTAATCCTGCCCTGATCCAGAACTCGAAATCCATCACGAAATCCAATTTTTCATCCAAGAGACCAACTGCATCCAATACCGATTTACGAATAAAGGCCGCCGGTTGAGGAATATAATTCAGCGCGTATTTAATAAATGACGGATAATTAAATGGTTGAGTAAGGTAACGGCCAATCTGCTTACCAGCCGCATCGATCAACTCGCAGTCCCCATAAACGATGTGCGTATCCGGGTTGCTGCGAAAATAGTCGGCAACAGTGTCAAGCGCACCAGGTAGATAAATGTCGTCAGCATTGAGCCAGGCATACACATCACCTAAAGTAGCCTGCCAACCAAGATTGATCGCCGCGGATTGTCCCGCGCGGTCCGCGACGACCCAGTCAATATCCGCCGCGGCCGTTTTTACGACCTGCTCCGTTCTATCCGTCGAGCCTCCATCAACAATGATATATTTCTGCTGAGGATAGTCTTGCGAAGTTACAGAATGGATTGTCTCAGCAATATACTTTTCTGCATTCAAAGTTGGCGTGACAATAACAAAAGATAGCATACCCTTTACTTACATCTGGTTTTCTGCGCGTAACGCTTTATGCGAGATCTTCCCTGCAGCAGTGACCGGCAAGGATTCTCTAAATTCAACCAGCCGAGGGTATTTGTACACCTCAAGCAGTTCTCTGCAATGCGCCTGAACAGCTTCCACTGAAAGAGATTTCCCCGGCTTGAGTACGACGCAAGCCTTGATCTCTTCTTCCAATTCCTCATCTGGCACACCAATCACGGCTGCCTGTTGAATATCCGGATGTCGCAGCAAAACCTGTTCAACCTCACTAGCATAGACCTTATAACCAGATCGCTTTATTACATTGTTCATGCGTTCCACGAAATATAAATGGCCAGTATCATCCATGTAACCCACATCGCCGGTATGGAACCAACCATTTCTAAAACTATTCTCCGTCAATTCAGATTGATTGAAATATCCAGAGAACAAATACTTGCCGCGTACGGTGATCTCACCAGCGGTGTTATTAGGTAACTCGACATCGTTCTCATCCACAATCCGGATCTGCATGCCCGGGGTGGGCTTACCAACTGATTCCGGAGCTTCTTCAAGATCTTCAGGCATAGCATATACAAAAGGCACGCCCTCCGTCATCCCATAGCCACTCTCAACTGAAACATGCAGGCGCTTTTCCACATCTTGCTTGAACTGTGGTGTTAGGATCGCACCACCCAAGAAACAATGATTCAAGCTGCTAGTATCAAATTTGTCTGCACCAGGGAAATTCACCATATAGTACGCCAATGTGGGCACTCCAGCAAAAAAGGTGATCTTATCACGCTCAACCGTTTCAAAAAGTTCAGTGATATCCAGTTGAGACATCATACTAATGGACGCAAAGAATATCGCCCCACCCAAAATTTGGGTATAAACAAATATCGACGAGGGTGGTGCTAAAAGCAAAATATTGTCATCTCTGGTCAAATTCCAGGTTATCGCCATCAATTGGCAACACGAGAAGAAGCTGTCATGCGTGTGGATGACACCTTTTGGTTCACCACTCGTACCCGAAGTAAACAGAATAATCGCGGGGGCATCATTTTGGGTCGGCACAGCCCGGAATTTATCAGGTTGACCTTTAATCACATCAGAAAACACACGGACATTACCGGCATGTCCTGAACTCGGTGAGGCACTCACTACAATGATCTCGGGCCGATCGTTCAAACCCGTTAGCGCCTCTTGAACTACAGGGAGGAAAGGAGCAAACACAACAAATACCTTAGCCTGCAACATTTGCAGCACTTGATTGATTCGCTTTGCAGGCGTGATCGGATGGAGCGGTGCGGCCGTTGCACCGACTTTAGTAACTGCGGCAAGGCTAATCACTAAAGGAGCGATGTTGGGGAGTAAGAACGCGACAATGTCTCCAGATTCTACGCCCATCTCCTCAAATGCATACGCCAATTGAGAAGCCTGAGTTTCGACTTCGCCGTAAGTGTATGGCTTTCCCTTGACACGAAGGAAAGTCTTTTCTGGAGCAACAAGCGCTGCTCGTTCAATTATTGTCGCGATATTTGTTGTATTCATGTGATAGTTTCCTCGTCTAGTTTTATGAATTCAGAAATGTATTTTTCGCGATTGAGGTTACGCGCCTTTTTCCCGCTTGTTGTCTTTATCACCCAGCGTTCACTCACCAACTGAACATCACCGAGCACGACACCCGTGGATCGCAATACCCGTTCCCGAATCTCATGGATCACTGCAATTTTATCCTTCTCAGATAATGTTTGCTTCAATTCACATACCATTACCGCTTTTTCCGTTCCCAGCTTCTCATCAGAAACGCCAAACACCACGATCCTGCCAGGTCGAATCTGGGGTATGTCCAGGATCGCTTCCTCAAAGAATTCCGGATAGAAATTCTCTCCCCCAATAATCATTATGTCTTTCTTGCGGCCGCAGATAAAAAGGTTGCCGTCTGCAATATAGCCATAATCTCCGGTATAGAGCCAGCCATCCTGATATATACCAGTAGCTGATTGCTCTTGTCCATAATAGCCGCGAAAAACGAAGTTCCCGCGAATTGCAATCTCGCCCACTTCCCGATCCAAAAGCCGCTTCCCGGCATCATCAATGATGCGAACCTCCACTTCAGGCAGAATCTTACCGCTGCTCACAATCGGTATGGCAAGCTCATCGCTTGCCGGTATACTCCGAGCGCGTTTCTGTTGCGACAATTGAATCTTATCAATATAATCGACATCCGGAAATTCCCTCAAAGTAGACAGCGAGACCGCACCGCTTACTTCTGCCAAGCCGTATCCTGTTGACAGCATGCCCTCCGTAACACCATATTGCTGAAAGCGTTTCAGGAAGCGCCGCAACGTATCGATATAGATTGGCTCCCCACCGTTGATGAACAACCGCATTCCTGACAGATCGATGCCATCTAGATCACGTTTGCGAATATTGAGCGCACAGTGACTGAAAGCAAAGTTTGGCATAAATGCCAGGGTTCCCTTGAATTCATTCAGGGCATAAAAGAGCATCGATGGCACTCGTACCCAATCATATGGCGACATGAGAACCAATGGGATTCCATACACAATTGGCAGCAACAATCCCGCTACCAAGCCGAGGTCATGATGCAGCGGTAGCCAACTGACCATCCGATCCGTATTTCGTAATTCAATCACATCCGCAAGCGCGTTAATTTGCTTCATGATCGATTGCTGCGTCAGCACGACCCCTTTTGGATTTCCGGTGGTGCCGCTGCTGTATTGCACAAAGGCCACATCGTCAGGCTGTGGGGATTGATAAACATGCGCTTTACCCCTTTGGATAATTTGCCCAATGCCAATAATCTGCGTCGTTTCTGGGATCGAGAACTTCTCAAGTTCCGCTTTAAATTGATCCGAAGTGACGATCAACCCTGGCTTGTCCACACTAATTAGCTGCAAGAGTCTTTTGATATAGACTTCCACATCCATACGATTGTCGATATACGCCAGGACCGTCGGAACTGCTCCGAAGCGCAAGCAACCCAAAAACGCCTCTACAAGCGCAATAGATTGGGGTAAGATCAGTAAAACTAATTCCCCGGCATGAATTCCTAATGCTTCTAAATTCACAGCGAAATTTGATATGCGGGAATTAAGTTCTTCAAAGGTCAATGGATGTGCCGAAAGATCTTCATTCAAAAAAGTGACCGCGGTACGCTTCGGCGTTTGGGCACTTTTGGTTTGAATTTCATCAATGATTGATGTAAATGCCAAAATCTGCTCCCTTAAAACTGCACATAAATGAATTCTTGAGCTGAAACCATCAACATTAAACAAACTACAAATAATAGCCCCTGAATGATCAGAGTCAACTTATCCCGACGATGTATCAAGTAGCGTGCTTCTACTCGACCAGTTGAAATTGTTAACATGGCGATCAACAAAAACGCAATGGACGTTTTTTGCTGTAATTTT
>JBNKDB010000010.1:0-3022 GCA_050288045.1 Anaerolineales bacterium
CCCAACCCGGGCAGACCGCCCTGGATGTGGGTTGCGGCACGGGCGGCTTCATGCAGCAGCTTGCCGGGCGCGGCTATGCCACCACCGGCGTGGATGTCTCCTTGCTGGCAGCAACGCTGAGCCACGAACGCGGCCTGTCCCAAGTGGCGGTGGGCAGCGCCAATGAACTGCCATTGGCAAGTGAAAGCTTCGATCTGGTGGTCAGCGTGGACGTGCTCGAAGTCGGCCCGGTCTCGCCACAGAAATTGGCTGCCGAAGCCTGGCGCGTGCTCAAGCCTGGCGGGAGCGGTTTATTTGTGATGGCCGCTCATCAGTGGTTACTTAGCGAACACGACCGGGCGGTGGGTTCCGTGCGGCGCTATAATCTAAAGCAAATGGATGCCCTGTTCAGTGGGGCCGGCTTCGAGATCGTGCGGGCGACGTATTTGTTCGCGGCGCTTTTCCCGCCAATGGCCGCCTGGAAGCTGCTCAACCCGCCGCGTAAAGACGAACCGCTGGAGGAAGCCGTGTCGGATGTGCGCCTGCCGCACCCGTTGGTCAACGACGTGTTGGCGGCGATCAGCGCCCTGGAAATTCCCCTGCATCCCCGCCTGCGCCTGCCGTTCGGCACCTCGGCGCTGGTATTGGTAGAAAAGAAATGACGGAACAGACTTTTTTCCATCGCTTAGAAGAAAGCGGCCCGTATCGCTGGTTGCGCAACCGCATGAACCACGGCCTGGTGGATTTCCTACATCGCCATGCTCTGGCTGGCGGCCAGCAGCTGCGTGTGGCCGAACTGGCCTGCGGCAGCGGCTACGCCTCGCACTTGCTGGCGGGCTACCCGGAAGTGGCCTTGAGCGTGGCAACCGACATCAACCGCGAGATCGCCACCCAGGCCAGCATCCCGGATTTCGCCGCCCAGTATGCGCTGGTCGATATTTTCCAACCAGCCTTTGCCCCCGGCAGTTTTGACCTGGTATGGAACAGCTCTTCGTTGGAGCATTTCGAGCATGGCCCGCAGGGTCAGGATACCCCCGCTGCCCTGCGCACGATGGCGGCATTGGCGCGTCCCGGTGGGTACGTCTTCGTTGGCGTGCCTTACCTGTGGGGGCCGCTGGCACTGTATTACTTGACCCCCACCGAAGCGCAGCGCGAGTGGTTGGGCCGCCCGTTCCGTTATCGCCAGCTTGCGGCACTGTTTGAACAGGCCAATTTGCAGATCGAAGATAGTTTGATATATTTAGGACGCTGCTTTGTCGGTATTCTGGCCAAGAAACCGGCCTAGCGCAAACTTGTGATGAAAGAGGTAAACGATGATCCCCGTATTTGAACCGGTCATCAGTGAGGATGAGATCGAAGCCGTGGTTGCCGCCTTGCGGCGCGGCGAAATATCGGGTACGTTTGGGGAAGCGTTGCCTGCTTTCGAGCAGGAATTTGCCGAGTACGTGGGCTGTAAGCACGGCATCGCCGTCAACAGCGGCACCTCGGCGCTGCAATTGGCGGTGGCCGCGGCCCAGTTCGCGCCGGGCGATGAGGTGCTGGTCAGCGCCAGTACGAATATCGCCACCGCGCTGGGTGTGCTGCACAACGGACAAGTGCCCGTGCCGGTCGATTCCGAGGGCGTAACCTGGAACATGGATCTTGACCTGATCGAAGGCTTGATCACACCCAGGACCAAAGCAATCCTGCCCGTACACCTTTACGGTCATCCGGTCGATATGGATCGCCTGATGGAGATTGCCCATCGGCATAACCTGATGGTGATCGAGGACTGCGCCGAGTCGCATGGGGCGACGGTGCGCGGCCGCCAGACCGGCAGCTTTGGTGATATGGCCTGCTTCAGCTTCTACGCCAATAAGGTCATCACCACCGGCGAGGGTGGCATGGTGACTACCAACGACGACGCCCTCGCCGAACGCCTGCGCTTGCTGCGTAACCTGGCCTTCACCCAGCCGCGTTTTTGGCACCAGGAGGCCGGTTTCAATTTCCGCATGCCGGGCTTCGTGGCGGCGCTCGGGTTGGAGCAGTTCCATAAGATCGAGCACATCATCGAGCAAAAGCGCCGTGTGGCACACACCTATAATGAATTTCTCAAGGACGTGCCCGGCTTGCAACTGCCGGTGGAATTGGATTGGGCCTACAATGTGTACTGGATGTATGCCTTGGTGGTCGAGCCGGAGTTCGGCATTTCGCGCGATGAATTGGCCGCTGCGCTGTGGGACGCCGCTGAAATCCAGACGCGTACTTTCTTCTGCCCGATGAGCCAGCAGCCGGTGCTGCAGCGCCAGGCAGGGTATCGCCCGGTGGCCTGTCCGGTGGCCGATCGCTTATGGGAGAGTGGCTTATACCTGCCCTCGGCGTGGAACTTGCCGGAAGAGACGATTGAGATTGTGTGCGACGCGATCAAAGCGCAGGTTGCGAATTAAGAATTAGGAATGAAGAATTACGAGTAATGAATTAAGACATTTTACCCTCCGCGTCTCTGCGCCTCTGTGGTAAAAAAAATAAAATGAAATTTACCGCGGAGTCACAGAGGCGCAGAGATGTAGTGTGGTGTGAATTAGAGATGATGATGCAAGCAGCTTTTGACAAAGGAGATTTGCGCGTGGTGGCCGTGATTCAGGCGCGCATGTCGTCCAGCCGTTTGCCGGGCAAGGTCCTGAAAGATATTGGCGGCAAGAGTGCCCTGGACTGGATGGCGACGCGTGTGCGCCGCGCCGAGTTGATCGATGAGGTGGTGATTGCCACCACCACCGATCCCAGCGACGATCCGATTGTCGACTATTGCCGTGCTAGCGGCATATCTTACTTCCGCGGCAGCATGCCGGACGTGCTCGACCGCGTCTATCAGGCGGCGCGTGGCTTCGAAGCCGACGTGGTCGTGCGCCTGACCGGGGACTGCCCGTTCATCGACCCGCACATGTTGGACGATAACCTGCACACTTTCCTGACAGCCAAACCGCCGCTGGATTTCGCCGCCAATCGTCTGCCGCCGCCCTGGAAACGTACTATTCCCATCGGCCTGGATGCTGAATACTGCACC
>JBNKDB010000011.1:0-4067 GCA_050288045.1 Anaerolineales bacterium
GACCGGTGACCGCGCCCTGGATGGGGGCCGTGAACTGGCTGGCGGTCGAAGGATCGACGATGAAGCTGACCGTAGCCCTTTCTACGGCCGAGTCGGTGGCGGCGTTCAGGATCGTGTCGGTGAAGTCGGCTGGGAAGATCACGGCAATCGGGTAGTCGCCTGCGGAGACCAGAGCGTCGGCGGCTTCGAAATCCAGCGGGTGTTCATCTACGGCGGTGATGACGATCACGCCATCCAGGTCTTCCAGCGCCTGGACGGCTTCTGCCCCAAGCTCGCCGCTGTCCTGGTTGACGACCAATACTTCATAAGGCTGGTCGGCGGTGGGTTCGAAGGTGCCTTGCAGGGCGTAGCTCATCACCAGGATGAACATGGCGGGCATCAGGAACAGGGATACGATCCCGCCCCGGTCGTGAAATAAGACTTTCAAATCTTTGATCGTAATGGCAATAATTTGGTGGATCATTTTGGGTACTCCTCAAAATTTCTGATATTTGTTGCTTGGCGGCTGATGCCGCCGGAACTTTAAAAACTTTCTACTTCTCAATCTCTTAATGACTTCCCGGTCAGGTGCAGGCTGCACTAATTTGTTGTTAGTCCCGCAATGATTTTCCGGTGAGGTGCAGGAAGACGTTTTCCAGGTTGGGTTCCAGGATTTCGAGCGCAGTCACTTGGGCATCCAGTTTGTTGGTGATGTCGAGGATATCGAGCAGGGCGCTGCGGGTCTCACGCGCCTTGACGATGATCTCGCCATCCAGGCGGTTGACTTCCAGCGCCGTGGGCATGTGGGTGACTTGTTCATATACTTTGTCGGCTTTGCCGTTGTACAATCCGACGCGTACCAAGCCGCCACCCAATTGGCGGATCAGACCGCTGAGTGTGTCCAGGGCGATGATCTGGCCCTTGTCGACGATGGCGATGCGGTTGCACAGGCGCTCGGCTTCTTCCATATAGTGAGTGGTATAGATGATGGTCAGGCCTTGCTTGTTTAGTGCTTCGATGCTGTCGAAGATGGCGTTGCGACTCTGCGGGTCGACGCCGACGGTCGGTTCATCCAGGAAGAGGATCTCAGGTTTGTGTAGCAGCCCGGCAGCAATATTGACGCGCCGCTTCATGCCGCCCGAGTAGCTGTCGATGCGGTCTTTGGCGCGCTCACTCAGGCCGACGGTTTCGAGCACTTCGGCAACACGCTGGCGCAGTTGCTTGCCTTTCAAGCCGTAGATGCGCCCGAAGAACAGCAAGTTGTCATAGGCCGAGAGGGTGGGGTAGAGCGCCAGTTCCTGGGGTACCAGGCCGATCTTGGCCTTGACGCCGTTGGCGTCCGGTCTCATTTCAAGACCAGCGACAGTTACCCGGCCACCGTCGGCTGCAAGCAGCCCGGCAAGCATTGAGATGGTGGTGGTTTTGCCGGCACCGTTGGGGCCGAGCAGGCCGAAGATTTCGCCGCGGGCGATCTCGAAGGAGATGCCCTGGACGGCGTGGTTGTCGCCAAAGGATTTCTTTAGGTCTTTTGCCGATAAGATAGGTTGGTTCATGATTTTCTGCCTCCTGTAAGTTAGCGAGTTTGGTTTCGATCAATGCGCTAATAGGATATCCCCCAGGAGGTCATACTGCGTAGTGCCTGCGGTCACATGCCGGTCATGTGACTTTGTGTGATGCTTATGAGTTTTGGGATTTTTTTTACCGCTGAGAATGCAGAAATAAAGGAAATGAAACACGAATATCACGAATAATGCGAATGACACGAATATTTCTGTAAATAGAGACTGAATGCTCTGTCTTTCAGGTAAACTATTTTCAATCTTATGATAGTATAGTTTTACAGGTAAGGGAATCGATTTAGTTTGGAAATGGCGATGAGAAGTAAAAACGATGTAAAAATAACTATCGAAATAAGAAAATGGGCTATACGATTAATTGTGGGGCAAATATCTTTGTTTCTCTTTAATATTCTTGTGTTATTGAATCTAAAGAGTTTTATCCCACAGGTGAGTATTTGGCCGTGGAAAGAGGGCATTGCACTGCTTACATTTTCAGTATTGATCAATCTATGCCTGTTCTTCATTGCACCATGGTTGCATCGCGTTAAATATTTACAAATTTTCTATTTCCTAGGAGGAGCCTTTTCCTATCCAATTTATTGTTATTTATCATCAACTAGAGTTGCATATGCTCTATTTGATGGTTTTAACTTCTATATCATATCGACTTTCAATTTGATATTAATTCTATATAATTACGTTCCTGGCAGAATAAAGCAGAATGTCACTTTGTTTGAAAAGGCTGAGACGTTCAATATTGAATCTGGCAAGCTTACTGCGGATGGTAATTGGGATATATCGAAAAAATTGTTGGAAAGGTCGCCAAAGGCAACAGAGGAAAGAAATGCATTGTCGAAGCGGCTTTTCCGATGGACTTATCTTACACCAGGAATTGCCTTTATTCTCTCACGTAATGTGGAGGCAAATGGGCTTTTATTGTTGGTGTGCGTACTAGGGTATTTGGCAGCACACATTTATGCATCAATTAGTTCAAAATCATTAGCGGTTCTTTTCTATGTACTGAAGTTAGAGAAAAAAAGAGGGAATCATATTGGTTTGGTCGCAGATAAAGCTGGTGGGTGAAGATATTATAAACGTAGAGCATGTAAAACGCGAATGACACGAATGATTTGTCTGTAAAACGTAGAGACAGGATTTACCTGTTTACGCAAAGTGAACAGGTAGGGGCAAACTGCTGTTTGCCCTGGGCGACCGGCCGGTCACCCCTACGTGCTCTAAAGGCAGGAATAGGGTGTTTATTGCCTATAGATTATGCCGACATCGCAGGCGGCTTCAGCCGCCGAATCAATCCACTTATTCCTTTGTAGCGTGCATCCATTCCTCCGGCGTGAAAGGCCAAGCCAACTGCTCACAAACCTCGCGCCAGAGTTCGGTTTCCTCCGGGGTGGAGAGGTAGGGCAGGTAGCCCAGCTTGAGGTAGATTTTCAATGCGGGTAGGCGGTAATGTTCCGTGTAGAGGTGAACGTGCGTGTAGCCACTAGCAATCATACGAGCGGTGGCGGCTGCCACAACCGCCGTGCCCAACCCCTTGCCGCTGTGGGCCGGGTCGGCGGCTACCCAACCGAGTTCGGCGCAAAATGGCTTTATCCAGGTAGGGTCGTGGGTCGCCATCGCTGAAGCCACGATCTGGTCGCTGGCGGTGTGTACCGCCATGAACCAGCCTTCGGGCAGCATGCGATACAACCAGGGTTTGAGCTTTTCGATATCCCAGCCCGGCCATCCGGCCAACGCCATGACTTCGTAGAAACGCGCTTCGTCGCCGGGGCGGAAGGTGCGCAGGTGGTATGCGGCGGGTAATTGTGGGGTGGGCGGCGTCGAAAGGCGCGCTTGCGGCCAGATCATTTGCAGTTGGGGGATAGGGTGGGGGTCAGTCATGTTTTTCTCTACCGGGAACTTGATGTTTTTTCTTTTTTAACTGATCTTCTGGATTTTGCATAGCGCGTTAGGTCATTTCCGAACTGTGAGATTATTTCCACTGGAGAAAGATGCTGGGCGATCATTGATATAATCATTGCGCGTTAGCTTATTATGATTGGATGTATTTGTTTTTATCCTGGACAGGTTGTTTGGCAGATTATGACAGGAGAAAACGATGAATAACGAAATGCAGACTGATAAGAATTTAATTGAAATACCTGGCTTCATAAAGCAGCTCAGATCAAAGATCGATCATGAGCTGAAAAGAAATCTATACAAGAATTTGGTTTTCAAAGGGGGCGGGGTGCGCGGGGTGGCCTATATGGGCGCTTTGGAAGTCCTGGAAGAACTTGGCATTATAAACAAAATTCAACGTGTGGCGGGAACATCGGCCGGGGCGATCGCGGCCACCTTGGTCAGTTTTCGACTGAGCATAGCCGAAACCAACGCGCTCTTCAACTCGTTGGATATCACCAAAGTGCCCCAGCGCACAACGGGGGAACGAAAATTGAAAATCTGGGAAACGATAGACGAGGAGTGTTATGTACGCTTCTTCGAGAAGTTCGGCTGGTACTCCAGCCAGTATTTCCA
>JBNKDB010000012.1:0-1826 GCA_050288045.1 Anaerolineales bacterium
ATTGTTCCCTGGCAGCTCTTGGCGGCTGAAAAAGGCTTTACCATTCGCTATGTTTCCGTGCTGTCAGACGGCACGCTTGATCTGGCGGAATATCAGAAACTTCTGCAAGACGAGCCAGTCAAACTGGTTGTGGTTACTCAGATGTCTAATGTGTTGGGAACGATAAATCCAATTGTAGAAATGGCGCGGCAAGCACATGAAGCGGGAGCGTTAATCCTGGTGGATGGTGCGCAGAGTGTCCCGCATATGCCGGTTGATGTCCAGGCGCTGGATGCTGATTTCCTGGCTTGCAGCGGGCATAAGATGTGTGGGCCAACGGGAATTGGCATTCTCTACGGTAAACGCACACTGCTGGAAGCCATGCCACCCTGGATGGGAGGGGGCGATATGATTTCTCGTGTCACACTGGAGAGCAGCGCCTGGAATGAACTGCCATATAAGTTTGAGGCAGGCACGCCGAGTATTGCCCAGGCGATTGGCTTGGGCTATGCGGTGGATTATCTGAATACGATTGGTATGGAAAATGTCCATGCCTACGAGCAGATTTTGGCGCATTATGTGTTGGAACGTCTGGCTGAAGTCCCAGGAGTGACGGTTTATGGCCCGGAAGCCTCTCAGAAAGGGGCTGTAGCGGCGTTCAAAATGGAGGGTATTCATGCTCATGATATTGCCCAAATGGTCGATGCTGAGGGGATCGCCGTTCGGGCCGGTCATCATTGTGCGATGCCGCTTCACGATCATTTAGGCGTATCTGCGACTAGTCGTGCGAGCTTTTATCTGTACAATAAACCGAGCGAAATTGACACTTTAATTGAGGCCTTGTATAACGCCAAAAAGGCCTTTGCAGTTTAGGGGGAACCCCATTTATGTACGAGATGTACCGCGAGAATATTCTCGATCACGCCAAAAATCAGCGGAACCAGGGTATACTTTCACCCGCCGATGTCGATCACGAAGAGCATAACCCGCTTTGTGGGGATCGGCTGCGCTTGACCTTGCAAATTGATGAAAACAAGGTTATTACCGGTGTGGGGTGGGATGGTGAAGGCTGTGCCATCAGTCAGGCGTCAGCCTCCATGTTGGGTGAGGAAATCCTGGGTAAAACACTCGATGAGATTGAGAAGATCGACAAAGAAGACATTTACGAATTACTGGGTATACCGATTTCGATGAATCGAGTGAAATGTGCCTTGCTATCCCTCAAAGTGTTGAAAATTGGTACGTATGGACTGGCGCATTGGCAAGCCATCGAAGATGACGAGGAAGAATAAATAACTATGGCAGAGTATGTCACTGTTGCGACGACCGATGAGTTGAAGCCGGGTGAACGAATCATAGTTGAGATCGGTCGCCGCTGGATTGCTGTATTCAATGTAGACGGTAAATACTATGCGATTGCCGATCTTTGCCCGCATGATGACGGTCCGTTGGCTGATGGAGAATTGACGGATTGTGTAATCGAATGCCCCCGTCATGGTGCGCAATTTGACATCTCTACCGGCAAGGTGCTGTCTCCTCCCGCACTGGTGGATATTCCGACTTATTCGGTTCGTGTTGAAGGTGATGAAATCCAGGTCGCGGTCTAACGGTCTAACGATATAGGCAGTTGAGGTCAGAAGCAACCCTAGAGCAGGCTTGCTTACCAAAATAGAGACAAATGTCCGGACAAATGTCACGCTTTTGGTCGAAAGAATGTGCTAAGATAGGCTCACACCTCTGACCCCATTGATTTCTCCAAGAGTGGTAATGCTGTTGGCCGGTTCGTTTATATGTGTCTTCACTATTTCCGACAGTCAACTTCTAAGCGATTGCTGCAATTGCAGCAG
>JBNKDB010000013.1:0-3947 GCA_050288045.1 Anaerolineales bacterium
ATTACTGCGCGAAGGGAGGTTGAAGATGAGCTGCGCCGGAGCGAGGCCCGCTACCGCAGCCTGTTCGAGGAATCGCCCTTCGCACTCTGGGAAGTTGATTATTCGGGGGTAAAGGACTTTATCGATGAACTCCGCGCCCAAGGTGTGCAGGATTTCAAAACATATTTTGATGAAAATCCTGAATTGGTGAAACATTGTGTGGAATTGGCGAAGCTCCTGAATGTGAATCAAACGGTCGTCGATCAATTGGAAGTTTACAGTAAGGAAGAGATTCTAAAAGATGCTCAGGTATTCTATCGCGATGACTTCTTTACTCAATTCCGGGATGAGTTTGCGGCCCTCGCCGAGGGGAAAACACGCATCGATAATGAAGTGCACCGTATTTATAAAGGCGTAGAGATTTATCGAACAGTCCGGCTTTCGATTGTCTCCGGGTATGAAGATACCTGGGGCAAGGTGATCGTTTCGTCGGTGGATATCACCAAGGCCAAGCAGGCGGAAAGGGAAGTTAAGCTGCTCGGCCAGATCATCCAACAAATGCGGGATGCGATCATCTTGACGGAAAATAATGAGGATTCAACCATTACGTATGTCAATGATGCTTTTACCGAAATCTACGGATATGAACGTGAAGAAGTCGTTGGGAAATCCTCATGGATGCTTTTTGCCGGAGACACCGAGGCGAGGCAGGAATTGCGTACACAGCGCAAACAATCCATCAAGAAGGTTGGCGAGTTCCGTTCCGAATACCAGGACCGCAGGAAGGATGGCACATATTTCTGGGTTTCCAATATTCAGAATGTGGTAACGCTTGACGGCCAGACTTACGACCTTGGTATCGTGCATGATATTACTGAGCGTAAACAAGCTGAAGAACAACTTCAAATTCTGGGACAGATCACCCAGCAAATGAAAGACGCCGTGATTTTGACGGACCCCGATAATAGGCATGTCCATTTTGTGAACCAGGCCTTTTGTGATATTTATGGTTATGAAGCGGATGAGGTCATTGGAAAAGACTCGCTGGTTTTGTTTGCCGGACATGCCGAGGATATCGAGAAATTCCATGCTGCGCGGGAGCTTGCGCTGAAGGAAAACACCGAAGTCAGGATCGAATATCGTGACCGCCGGAAGGATGGCCTGGAAATGTGGGTATCGAATACCTTCAGCATCCTTTACTTGGGCGAGGAACGCAGGCGTTACGATTTGGGCATTATCCGGGATATCACTGCGCAGAAATTGGCCGAAAGTGAAATCCTACGCCTGAACCGGGATCTGGAGCAACGCGTAGTCGAGCGCACCTCGCAACTCGAATCGTTTGCCTATTCCGTTTCCCACGACCTGCGGGCGCCACTTCGGGCGATCAACGGGTATGCCAGTTTGTTGATAGAAGAGATCGGCGGAACGCTTGATGGGGATCAGTTCCATTATCTGGCTGCGATCAATAAGAATGCCGTGCGTATGGATGCGCTGATCCATGACCTGCTCACCTTCTCGCGAGTCAGTCGTCACGAACTGCGCCAACGGGAAATCGATACCAATGCATTGGTGGCCGAAGTAATGCGCGACCTGGAAGCCGAATGGCAGGGTCGGCAGATTGAGTTCCAGGTCGGCGACCTACCTCCGTGCAAGGCTGACCAGGGCTTGCTGCGCCAGGTGTTTGTGAATTTACTATCCAATGCCGTGAAATTCACCAGCCGGCATGAGCTTGCCCGGATCGAAGTGGGTTATCTCGAAGATGAGAAAAGCTATTTTGTTGCCGATAACGGCGTCGGCTTCGATATGCAGTATGCCGCCAAACTGTTCAATGTCTTTGAGCGCCTGCATTCCCCGGGCGAATATGAAGGCACCGGTGTAGGGCTGGCGATTGTCAATCAGATCATCCGGCGGCATGGTGGCAATGTCTGGGCGGACGCCAGGGTAGGGCAGGGGGCAACTTTTTACTTTACCTTGGGGGAAGAATGAGTGGCCCCGGAATGCTTACGAAAATTTAAGCTATTAAAACCGTAAGTTGATTCGCTGGTGATGTGTTCTATACTTGGAATACATTGGAGTTGACATGGCGAATCGAACGGACATTGCAGGAATTGGAAGAGTTTACCGGGGGAATGAATATTTGGGCGAAGTGCTTTATAAGCTGAATATCGCTGGCGGTGAAATACCAGGTACCAGGCAGATTTCGGGGAATATGTTAGCTTTGCAGCCTGCGCTAAGATTCCAGAAGGATGAGCGCAATGCCCTGCGGCTTGAGGATGGACAGGTGTATGACATTACCATCCTGTTTTCGGATCAAACGACCGGAAGATACAATATCTGTGGTGATAAAGCCAAGTCGCTAATTTAGTTTATGCGGGCTTATTCTTCAGGGCGCAGCAGCCGGACGTGTAAGATCGTGCGGTTGCCGTTTTCGGGCGTGCCGTCGCGGTGCTGGGCGGCAAAAGGTTCCCAGCCCTGGCGGAGGATCTCGCTGACCACAATCCAGCGCTGGTTGTAGGTCTCGGTCTTGATGGCGATGCAGGTGTAGGGTGGGGGAGAGGTCGGGATATGAACTTTGACGTTCGTGCCGTTGTAGAATTCGATGATGCACTTGATGGCATCCAGGTAGGTAGACTCAAATAAAAGGCCGCCCTTTTCTCCGTCTACAATGATGATTTTAGCGTATTCGTATTTGTCCATGAGATCCAAATATTTAATGAGAGCTTTGTTATGACAAGTGCAACTTTTACGCCAGATCGGGCGCGTTTGGCTGCCATCGGCATCGCCAATAATGATTGATAAATAGGGCGATTGGTTGATGGTAGATCGAATGCGATGTGGGTGTGATGTTGGCCAATTGGGACTGGTAAGCCTCCCGGATTTAGTTTACCGGATTTTAGCGGAACGGGAATTAACAGATGTGAAAGTTGAAGGGTCTAAAAGTCATGGGGTGAAAAATTCTCGATTTAAAAAATAAGACGCCGGAGTGATCCGACGTCTTGATTTGTAAACGATAGGTGGATGTGGTTGGTTTTTATAAACCACCCACCAGGTTGAAGACCGATAGATAATGGAAGATGCTGCCGAACATTACGAAGACGTGCCAGATAGCGTGGCTGTAAGGCAGTTTGCGCCACTTGAAGAACAAGATCCCGGCCGTGTAACACACCCCGCCGAGGATCAGGAAAGTCAGACTCAGGCTGCCGATGTCGTACATCACCTTGCCGAAGGCCAGCAGCGCTAACCAACTCATTGCCACGTAAAGCCAGACCGGGGGTTTTACAAAGCGGGTGGTAAAACCCAACTTGACGATCAGCCCGCCAATGGCAATTGCCCACATGATCCCGAATACCGTCCAACCCAGCGCACCGCGCAGCTTGAGCAGCATAAAGGGGGTGTACGTACCCGCGATCAGGAAGAAGATGGCGGCGTGGTCCAGGCGCTGTAAAACAGCATTCCAGCTCTTCTGAGGCGTGCTGTGGTACAGCGTGGAAGCGGCGTACAGCAGCACCAATGAAGTCCCGAATATTGAAAAGCCAACCATGTGCCAACCCGTGCCGTGGGTGATGGCTCGGATGACCAATAAAATGAATCCGACTACGCTCAGCGCAAGCCCGATCCCGTGCGTGATGCTGTTGGCGAGAATTTCGCCAAACGAAAATGATTTTGAGATCGGGTCTGTTTTATACGGCATGTGAAACTCCTCGTTCTGGAAAATTGGTTTGATGATACATGTTACTGCTTAATACGAACTGGCCCTGGCACGGTTGCGCAGATCACAGCTTTCTCACGGTTTATTAATCCTGCGCGTCCAGGTAATTGCCTGTTCATAGGGATAGACAGCCTAACTGTCTGAAAGGTTTCAATCCGATTTACGGACGCGTGGGCAGCCCCTTGCCACCGCTGATCTCCAATTCTGCCCGGTCGGACATCCCGGCGATCAACGGGCGGGCCTGGGTGATGATGGCACG
>JBNKDB010000014.1:0-5753 GCA_050288045.1 Anaerolineales bacterium
TTCTGTAAGTTGCTCAGGATATAACTCTAAAATTGAATTAAAAAAAGCTCCATCACCACAACTAGGCTCAAGAATAGTTTGAGGTTTAGTTTCTAATACCCATCTGCTCAAAAATGATGCGATAGGTAATGGTGTGTAGTAACCACCTCGTAATTTAGTTGGGCTTTCATTCTCTTTGAAGTTCATACAATCCTCTGAGTTAGCACATTCATTCTAACATATTTTGGCTTTCTCGTATAATAAATCATCATCTCCAATATAGTCTACTCACTTTACCCTTTTCAAAATCACCTATCCCTAACCTCCCCTTAACGATTCCTGTCATTAATTTGCTATAATCAAAATACGATGAAGCGGTGGAGTTTTCTCTTTTTGGGCTGTCTTTTACTGGCAGTCCTCCTCGCGGCCTGCGGGAGCAAGCCTACTCCATTAGCTTGCATAACACCGACCCCACAGCGAACCCTCACGTCTACACCAACCAGCACACTTACCGTCACCCCTACACATACTCCCACCCACATACCCACCGTCACATCCGAATATGATGCGCTTATTTTGGATTACACCAAAGCCATCGAGCTTGACTTGGCGAATGCAGACACATATTACCAGCGGGGCAAGGCCTTTTACAGATTAGGAAAATATGATGATGCGATCACCGATTACAACAAAGCTATCGCACTTGGATTGGAAAGCCCGAAAATATATATCAGCCGGGGGGACGCCTATTACTTCTTAGGACAATATGAAGAAACCATTACCAATTACACCAAGGCCATCGAACTCGATCCAGCGGATGCAAAGTTATATTACTCTAGAGGGAGCATGTATGCTCATTTAGGCCAATACACAGAAGCGATTACTGATTTCACAAAGGCTATCGAAGGGGACTTCGTAGCCGCATACGAGATGCGAGGCAGCACCTATTACCAGTTGGGGCAATACAAAACAGCCATTGCCGATTATGAGAAAGCAGTTGAGTTGTTAGCGCCGAACATAGGAACATACTGCAATCTGGGCGATCTTTACGTAACCGTGGGAGAGTATGATCTGGCTATCGAGTATCTAGAAATAGGTACCGACCTGGATAAAGGCCATGATCACACCTGGTGCTGGGAAGCGCTGGAAGAAGCTAAAGCACTGTATACAACCGCAACACCAGAACCCTAAATTTCTTTTCCCCCCATTAAACGATCAGACCCCGCCTGGATTGACGGGGTCTGTTTCAATTCGATGAATGAGCTTATGCGTAAGCGTAGACGCTGCTATCCACGTATCCCAGGCTCAGTTCTTCCGGGGTGGCTGCGCGCACATCCACAACCTGTACGCAGAAATGCAGGTTTTCCCCGGCCAGGGGGTGGTTCAAGTCCAACATAACAGAGTCAGGTTCGACGCGCAAAATCTTTGCCATGCTGGTGACCCCGGTGCGGCGGTCGCCCAATTCAACCAGTTCGCCTTCGACCAACTCAACATCGGCGGGAAGCACGTAACGCGGCACATGCACGACATTCTCTGCGCTGCGGGAACCATAGCCCTCAGCGGGGGAAACATCCACAACCTTTTCCTCACCTATGGTCAGGCCAGCGAGTTCCTTCTCCAGGCCAGGGATGATATTGTCACAGCCTTGCAGGTATTGCAGGGGCTGGGTTGCTTCTGCCCGGTCGACGATCTCGCCGTTATCAAGCTGGAGCACATAGGCCAGGCTGACAACCATATTATCTTTGACTTTTAATTTTCCGTTTTCCATGATTACTTACTCCTTATCAATAATGACTTAATGATTTGTGAAATAAAACACAATCAATTGCTAAAAAAATAATGCGTTCCAATATACGCATAAATGCAAGAACTTGTGAAATTCGCCACAATTATATCCAGAATCACCAATTTGTCCAGGCGATTTTGGATTTTCTAATCTTTGCATTTTGGATAGTTTTTGATGTCCTTCCCCCATTTCCAGATACCTCAACCCAGGCGTTTCTGCCAGAGGTGTTCGCAGAATTTCTCGATGGGCTGTAAAGATTCATAAAGGAAATTGGAAGGATTGGGGTCCGCCCCCGAAGCGATATAAGCCCGACGGACACCGCGCCGCGCCAGTTCCTGGAAGCAGGCCCCCACCACTGCCTTCGCCAGGCCAAGCCGGCGGAATTCGGGATGTGTACCCACCGGGTCGACCTCAGCAGCCTGGTTCTGCGCATCGATCCACCCCAAGGCGAAAGCCGCCACACGCCCATCGGGAGCCACGATAATATAATTCAATCCAAAATCATAACTCGGTGCAGACGTTTTGCCGTCGAACCAGTCTCGGTCCAGATAATCGGAGTTGAAGGTCAGGCGTTCGGTTTCGATCACAGCGGCATGGTCGCCATATTCGGCCAGCGTTGTCACCCGGAAACCTTCCGGCAGCCTGATCGCGGAATAATCCTGGGAGAGATCATAGGTGCGCATGTCCATGACGTGCCCGGCGTCGGCATAGCCGCAGCCCGCCAGCAGAGCCTTGCGCGCGTCATCATAATCGTAAACCGGGATTTCGAGCCTGGCTTTCTGCGCGCCCCAATCCTGCTCGATCCAGGCCAGCATCTCCGGTTCGATTTGTTCGTAGCCGGGCAGCGTTTGCAGATAGATGCTGTCACCGTCCCCTTCGGCGATGCAGAAACCGATCAATGCCCCGGATGCCTGCCGCCACAAGCGCACCTTGCTCGTATAATGTTCCAGCGGCGCTTTCTTAGAAGAGGCATAGCGCCAGTTCTCCAGGCGTGCAAAAGTCCAGTTGTGCATCCTGCCGATCAGGGTATAGCTCTTTACCAGCAGATCCCACATCTCCTGGTATTGGGCATCACTGTGGGCATAGGCTTCAGCGTACACGGTTTTCTCCAAAGGATTGTCAGATAGGGGCAGCGATCAGGCGGCAGTCACAGTTGGCTCTTCCCCCAGGGCGTACAGATGGTCTTCGATGTCGGCGATGCGCTCTTCCAGGTGGGCAGCCATATCGGAGAGCAGATCGCGCCCGGCCTGACGGGCCATATTGACTTCCATGCGCAGTTGCATCGCAGGTGATTGATCCAAAGCCCGGCAGCGCTGTTCCAATTCAACGATCTTCTCGTTGAGATATTCCAGTTCAGCGCGCAAGATCTCTTTCTGCTTGCGGCGCGTGTGCGACTTTCTTTCGGTTTCAAGGTCGGGGCGGCGGGACAATTTACGCAGCGCCTCGATATCCTTGGCGGCGTAGGCCTGGCTAACCTGGGTCATCACTTCTTCACGACGCTGTTTTTCTTCGGGGTCACGGACCAGGTCGGGGTGGAAGCGTTTGGCCAGTTCTCGGAACAGGGCGCGCAATTCTTCTTCCGTTGCCGGGTCGAGCTTTCCATTTTCATCTACAGATGCATCATCGGCGGTATAGAATTTTTCCTCATCAGCGCGCCCATTCTCCCCGGTCTTGCCACCCTCAGCACGCTTGAACTCCGGTTCAGGCGCATTCTCATGTTGATGACGAGCCGCTAAAGCATGTTGAAGTTGTGCCTGCAAATGCGCCAGACGCCGTTCTAACGGCGCGATACGCGCGTTAAATCGGCGCTGGAAGGTGTCCAGGGCAGAGTGCGTGTTGAATAATTCAACTTCGAGCACCGCCAAATACTCACGCGCCCGAACGATTTCTGCACGCAGCGCCTGAAGTTCTTCATCTTCCAGTGCCTGAACCTGTCTTCTGGAGCGATTCCCATCTTGCTGTTCAGCCATAACCCATGCATTATACACGAAATCGAGATAGAAAATCCAGTGCTGAAGTACCAAGGGACCAGTTACCCAGGCAATCAGGCACCTGGGAGAAGCAAGATACGAGTGCACAGGGAAACACGAAGACGGGTGAACAAGGCGACCGGCAGCGTTTCCTGCATTACCGGTCACGATTCTCAAATCACGAATCATCGCTCACCCAACCTGATTACGGAGTGCCTGGTCACTTGTTACTGATTACTCATACTGCATACTTTATACTGCCAACTGTCTACTGTATCTCTATGGTATCATTCAGCTTTGCAAGCAATGAACTACCTGGAGGAGAACCATGGGTACTAAAAAACACAAAATTACCTTCATCGGCCCAGGCGTGATGGCCGAAGCCATGATCGCCGGACTATTGCGCGAAAAGCTCGCCATGCCAGAAAACCTGCTGGCCGCCGGGCCGCGCGCCGAACGCGGCGCACAACTCGAAGCCCGCTACGGCATTCGCTCCTTTACCGACAACGCCACGGCTGCCAAACAGGCTGACGTGGTCGTGCTCTCCGTCAAGCCGCAGCGCCTGGACAAGGTACTGGAAGGGTTGGCCGGAGCCGTCAAGCCGGAAGCGTTGGTGCTTTCCATCGTTGCCGGGGCGCGCATCAAGAAGATCAAGAAAGCGCTGGACAATGATAACGTGGTGCGCGCCATGCCCAACACCCCCGCCCAGATCGGCGAAGGCATCACCGTGTGGACGACCTCTAATGGTGTTTCCGAAGAGCAGAAAGAGCTGGCCTGCACGATCCTGACCGCCCTGGGGCAGGAAGTTTTTGTCGAGGAAGAGGATTACCTGGACAAGGCTACCGCTCTCTCCGGTACCGGACCGGCTTACGTCTACCTGTTCATGGAAGCGATGGTAGATGCCGGTGTACACATGGGCTTCCCGCGCCGCATTGCCGAGCAGCTTGTCGTCGAAACGGTGCGCGGTTCGGTCGATTACTTCACCAACCGCGAAGACCCCGTACACCTGGCGCGCCTGCGTAACCAGGTCACCTCACCGGGCGGCACTTCGGCCGAAGCGCTGTACTATCTAGAAAAAGCCGGTTTCCGCACCGCACTCTCACGCGCCATCTGGGCTGCCTATGAACGCTCGGCCGCGCTGGGCAAGGATGCTGAGAGCACGCATAAGACGGAGGAGTAAACAGTATACGGTTGGCAGCATGTAGTAAACAGTAACGAATAACCAGACACTTAGGTATCAAGTTGATTAACCGATGATTCCAAGGACGAGAGACGAGATTCGAGAATCGATATTCGTGTTTTGGTTCCCGCCCCTTGCTTATGTTGCAGGCGGCTTCAGCCGCCGTCTCAAATATCAACGAAAACTTTAAACTCAGGAATACACCCATGCCCTACAACTTTGACACTTTACCTGAACGCCGCGGCACAAACTGCGCCAAGTGGGGTCATATAGCAGCAGACGAACTGCCCATGTGGGTAGCCGACATGGATTTCCGCTCGCCCGAACCGGTGATCGCAGCCCTTAAGAAACGCGTCGAGCACGGCGTTTTTGGTTACCCATCCTTCGACAACAGCGAGCACGAACAGGCTGTCGTCGACTGGCTCGCCAAACGCCACGGCTGGCAGATCACCCCGGACGACGTATTGTTCCTGTCCGGTGTGGTGGAGGGATTCAACATTGCCGCCCATGCCTTGGCGCGACCTGACGGGGGCGTGATCTGCCATACGCCCGCCTACGGCCCCTTCCTCGAGGTCGGCAAGAATGTCGGGGTCGCACAGCAAAACGTTGAACTGACGCGTGAAGCAGGTGGCAGTTACAGCGTCGACCTGGACGCCTTTGAGGCCGCCATCACCCCGCAAACCCGCCTGTTCATCCTGTGCAACCCACATAATCCCACTGGGCGTGTCTTCCGTCGCGACGAACTCGAAGGTCTGGCCGAAATCTGCCTGCGCCACAATATCACCATCTGCTCCGACGAGATCCACAGCGACCTGGTCTATTCCGGGCACAAGCATAT
>JBNKDB010000015.1:0-3057 GCA_050288045.1 Anaerolineales bacterium
AATCAAATTGGGGCGACCAAGCAGACGCTTTTGGATGAATTGTTGTGTCCATAGGGGGAAGGTTTGAATGTCATTCAGAGAAGTCTAATGTTGACGTAATACCATAGTACCCATATCCTCTCCAAGGTATGGTTCCTTCAGACGATTGTATATAATCAGCTTCTGTTAAGTAACCGACTTCTTTCACCAAGGTAGTTGGCTCTGCATGATAATCCTCTATTAGAGGTTGAATTTCCAAAAAGATAACTCCCCAAAAATCTTGATACAGTAGTCGCATTCTCATGGATGGGTTATGTACATCGAGTAAATCAAATACCTCGAGCGATGTTGGTTCCCCATATGTATCAATCAAATCACCTACAGAGACTTGCGAATCAACAGAAAATGCGATACCTGAAATTTTATTGCTTTCTGTCTCAGAAGATACTCTTACCCCTGGGCATCTGATTTGTCGGCCAACGGTAAATTCATCAATTATGCATCCGTTACTTCCATATTCGGTTGAATGAATAGCGTCTAATTTGTCAACCGCGATCTTGAAATTGTCATTGACATAAAACCCAAAAAAACACGGCGGCCCACAGGGCTCATGGGAAATCAATCCCCCGTCTTTTATCATGGGATTCATCGTGGGAGTCATCCAAACATAAGGGTCGGGATCGACCGTAGGCGTTGCTCTTAAAGAAGCATTAGAACATCCCAGCAAAGCGATAACTAAAATCGAGCATAGAAACACAATTCGTATGTTTGGAAATGCTCGATCTTTTATTACTTTCATTTGTTTACGATCCCTGCCGATACTGCTTCAGTTGCTGTTTATGGCAAAGTAAAATGCAGGATTTGCTGGTTGGCGGCATCACTGACCCACACCCGGCCTTCCTGGTCGGCGGCCACGCTGCTGGCGATCCCCAGGCTGGCAACGTCTTCGCCCCAGTAATAGATGAACTGCCCATCGCCGGTGAATACCAGCACACGCGGGTACTCAGGATCGACGACGAAGACCTGGCCGTTGCGAGCATCCAGGTAGGGCTTGTTGTCCAGCGATTGACCGTACCAGCCGATGATGTCCCAGGCATTGACCGAGGTATAGAAATTGAATTCATCGACCTGGAAGACCTGTATGCGCTGGTTCCAGGTATCGGCTACATAGACCAGACCGCTCTCCGGGTCGACCGTCAAGCCAACCGGCTCGTTGAACTCGCCGGCTGCAAAGCCTTGCCCGCCAAACTGGTTGATGTAGTTGCCTTCTTGATCGTAGACCAGGATGCGTTTATTGCCGGTATCGGTGACCAGTACATTGCCGTTCAGATCGATGGCAACGTCGCGCGGCCCCCACATGGCGTACGGATCATCGGTCGACTGATTGAAGCTACCCCAAGTGGCCAAGAATTCGCCCTCCGGGGAGAATTTCTGGACGCGGTGGTTCCAGGTGTCGGCCACGAAGATCGAGCCGTCCTCGGCCACGGCTACGCCCCAGGGTTCGTTGAGTTTGCCGTTCCCGGCGGTGCCATCGTCAATCGTGCCGAAAGTGCCGAAGGCGTCCAGGAAGTTGCCTTCAGCATCGAAATGCTGGATGCGGTTGTTGCGTGAGTCGGCCACGTAGAGTGAGCCGTCCGGGGCAACGGCAATATCGCGCGGGGCGTTGAAATAGCCCAAGTCGGTACCGCTGGCGCCAAGGATGAAGTCCGGTTGCAGGGAAATGCCCTTGTCCTCGTAGGGATCGGCTACGATCTCAGCATCGACCGGGGAAGCGGCGTAATTCCAAAGCTCCGAAACTACATCCTTGCGGATGTAAAGGCGCATACGGTCAGCAGGAGACCAGTTGGAGATAGAGGTATCCTTACCGGTGACTTCACCATATTTGGTGTAGTCACGGTTGAACCAGATATCGAATAAGGCGGCACGCATTTCCGGTTCGTTCAAGCGGCTGGTGACATCCTGGATGAAACCGGGGAAATAATCCTGGTTGGGCCAGACCATACGGATATAGTCAAAGCGGTAGTAGGAGCGTCCCACGACCGGCTCGATCTTGCTGAAGTTGTTATCGCCGACAATGATGATCGGCGCATTGCGCAGGTCTTCGGTCGGGGTTGCGCCGTAGTAGCGCTGGTGGGAGTAGTTGCGTAGGTACCAGGTGTAAGGCCAGGAGACATCATCGTCGTAAGCGACCTCAATCGCCAGGCCGTCAGTGGTGCGCATCGAAATCTGTTCGACGCGGTCGAGTACGTCCTTCACACCTCGGGCGGAATGGGCATAGACCAGTAGTTCGTTGGCCTGGTCGTAGTTGACGTAGGTGGCGCTAAAGGCTGTGCGGGCAGTTAGCAGGCTCAGCAGGGCGAAGACGATCAGGAAGAAGATGTTGCTGATCTGTCCAAGTTTCCAGTTTTCAAGCTGGGTGAACAGGCCGGTCAGGCCGCCGCCAGCCAGTATCAAGGCCAGGATGAAGGTAGTCGTGGCTTGCAATTGAACCAGTTCCTGTCCCTGGAAGGGCAGGTTTGGCCCCAGGAGGGCGCGCAACACGCCAGTCAGGCCGATCAGGAAAATCAGCAATGAAGCGACAACCAGCCAGCCACGTTTTTGGCGGAAGTTGGCCCAATCTATGTTTTCGATCAGGCGGCCCAAGGCCCAACCGGTAAGCAAGGCCATTGGCCAGGCGATGTGTACGGTCAGCCAGGGCATTTTCTCCCCGGCGAAGGTGTAGGCTACGATGCTGCTCACCGTCCAGAAGGCCAGCATGAGGATCGCCATGACCTGGCTGGCGCGCGGTTCGAGTTCGCCGGTTGTTTCAGCTTCGATCAATTCAATCCCGGTTGTGTCATTGCGCTTGATGAGCCAGTTCAGGCCCAACCCGGCGGCTAGCAGGGAACCCAACAAGCCTAAATACTCGTAAACGGGTACCTGGATGAACACGTAGTAATACCAGGGTTGGCTGCCGCGGGCGACGCCTTGCTGTTCCAGCCAGTAGCCTAACGAACCGACCAGGCCGGAGAAGAACCCTTCCCAATTGGTGAACAGGGTGGTGAAGAAAAGCGTGAAGAGCACGTAAAAGATGGCGGC
>JBNKDB010000016.1:0-2716 GCA_050288045.1 Anaerolineales bacterium
CCAAAGGAAGTGATCTTCACTTCCTGCGGCTCGGAGAGCGATAACCTGGCGCTGCGCGGGGTGGCGCACGCTGCTCGGGCCACAGCGAAAAAGAACCATATCCTCACCACCCCGGTCGAACACCACGCTGTCTTTCATACCGCCGAGCAATTGGCCGCGCTGGAAGGCTTCGAAGTCGAATTCCTGCCGGTGGATGAATACGGCCGCGTCGCCCCCGCAGAGATCGCCCGCCGCATCCGCCCGGATACAGCCCTCGTCTCGGTGATCTATGCCAACAACGAGATCGGCACGCTCAATCCAATCGCCGAAATTGGGGCCGTCTGCCGGGAAAAAGGCGTGCCGCTGCACACCGACGCCGTACAAGCCTGTGCTCACCTGCCCATCGACGTAGAAGCGCTCAATGTGGATTTACTTTCCGTGGGCGCGCACAAATTCTACGGCCCCAAAGGTATCGGGGCACTGTACGTACGCCAGGGCACAGCCATTACGCCCACCCAAACCGGCGGAGCACAGGAATTTGGGCTGCGCGCCGGGACCCACAACACCCCCCTGATCGTGGGCATGACCGAGGCGCTCAAGCTGGTTCGTGAAAAGGAATCCATCACGCAGCAGCTATCCGTTTACCGCGACAAAGTCATCGAACATGTGTTAGCTGAAATCCCCGACGCCCGGCTGAGTGGCCACCCGCAAGAACGCCTGCCCAACCATGCCAGTTTCGTCTTCAAGCATGTAGACAGCAACACATTACTGATGCTGCTCGATGCCCAGGGCTTCGCCTGTTCGTCTTCTTCGGCTTGCAAGACCGGCGACCCGGAACCCTCGCAGGTATTACGCGCCATCGGGATCAGCAACGAATGGGCCAAAGGCTCGCTGCGCGTCACGTTGGGCCGCCCGGTCACTGCCGAGCAGATCGACCGCTTCCTGGAAGTCTTGCCAGATGCAGTAGCCCGCGCCCGTGCCCTGGAGGCCTCCTAGCGTGGCTAAAAAAGTTGTGGTCGCCATGAGCGGTGGAGTAGATAGTTCCGTAACCGCCGCTCTACTCAAAGACCAGGGCTACGAAGTTACTGGCATGATGCTGCGCCTGTGGAGCGAGCCGGGCCGGGAAGCCTTCAACCGCTGCTGCACGCCGGACGCGATGGCCAATGCGCGCCGTGTGGCCGCCAAATTGGACATCCCCTTCTACACCATTGATGCCCAGGACACCTTCCACGACACCATCGTAACCTATTTTATTGACGGCTATACGCAAGGCGTCACCCCTAACCCTTGCCTGATGTGTAATCGTCACATTCGTTGGGAATTCCTGCTCAAACGCGCCCTGGCTTTAGGGGCAGATTTTATGGCAACCGGCCATTATGCCCGCCTGGAACGTACGCCTGGAGAGCCGATCAAGTTGCTCAAGGGCATCGACCCCAATAAAGACCAATCTTACGTGCTCAGTGTGCTCAATCAAGGGCAGCTTGCGCATGCCCTGTTCCCGCTGGGCGAATACACCAAACCGCAGGTGCGTGAAATGGCGCGCCAATATGATCTGCCTGTGGCCGAAACCAAGGACAGCCAGGACTTATGCTTCCTGGCCGGGACCGACTACGCCGATTTTCTCAAGCGCAATGCCCCCCAGATCGAAAACCCCGGCCCGATCAAGACGCGCGCCGGGGAGACACTGGGCGAGCATAACGGGCTGGCCTTCTATACCATTGGGCAGCGCAAAGGCCTGGGCATCGCCGGTCCAAACGCGCTCTACGTGATCGAAAAAGACCTGGCGAACAACACGCTGGTCGTTGGCGAGCGCACCGAACTCGGCCGCCGGGAACTGGTTGCCAAAGCGGTCAGTTGGATCTCCGGCCAGCCGCCGGAAGCCGCCATCCGTGCTGAGGTGAAAATCCGCTACCTGGCCCACCTAGCAGATGCAACCGTCACGCCTTTACCAGACGAGCGCGTCAAAATCGAGTTCGATAACCCGCTGCGCGATATTACCCCCGGACAGGGTGCGGTGATATATAATGGTGAGGAAGTTTTGGGGATGGGCACGATCGAATCCGCCCAACCCTGATTTGAGATAAAAGAGTGACCATGACCTTACCCGCCTTCGTCTTAGGCTTCCTGATCTCCACGCTGCCCGGCGCCTTTTTCCATCTGTGGCGCGGGGGCAACGCCGGGCACCTGTTCCTCTACCTGGTGCTGGGCTGGAGTGGATTCTGGGTCGGGCACTTCACTGCTCAACTGCTGGGCTGGAGCTTCGCCAGCCTTGGCCCGCTGCGGCTGGGCATGGCCTTATTCGGCAGTGTGGTTTTCCTGGGCATCGGCTATTGGCTCAGCCTGGTAGATATCCCCGAAGAAAATTAAACAACAAAGAGAGCACATGACAGAGACTACATTTTCCACAACTGGAAGGTATATCAACACCGGTGAGATCATCCAATTGGTCGGCCCGCGCGAGAAAAGCTTTATCGTCCAGATGCAGCCCGGCGGGGAAATCCATACCCACCTGGGCATTATTTATCACGATGAGATCATCGGGCAAGAATGGGGCAACTCGGTCAAGAGCCACCTGGGCAAGACTTTCCTGATCTTGCAGCCTGCCCTGGATGACATCCTGCGCGATATCAAGCGCAACACCCAGATCATGTATCCAAAGGACATCGGCTATGTGATCGTCACCATGGGGATTGGGCCAGGTAAACACGTCCTTGAAGCCGGGACCGGTTCCGGGGCG
>JBNKDB010000017.1:0-3030 GCA_050288045.1 Anaerolineales bacterium
GCAACGCCAAAGCTACCTGAATCAGGCTTGAGCTTCGCCGATTTTCGATTGTTAATGTTCTTCAGCGAGAAATTTGCTTTTCTCGTTGTCTAAACTCGAGTTAACCTGCGTTGGAATAACCTATCTAAGTTATCCGCTCGGATTTGTTTCAGAATTTGGACTCTCTTTGTGGCTTCTGATTATGGCTGCAAAGGATCAAAAACCAGCTTTCGTTGAGGTGGGCTGAGAAACTCATTCATCCACAGCATTTAAAAAGGTAAGAAAAATGAATACCATAAGTAAAATCTCGTATTTAGACAAAAAGTAGGGCAGAACCCTTTACGGGAACTGCCCTTGGGAAGAAATTTCAGGTGTGAACAAAAAGCAAACTACCCAAGAGGACATTATAAAGATAATCGAATTTCGTCAAGCGATTTACGGCCATAGATTCAGGAAACAAAGAGATGCGCTGATAGAAATGCTGGATGCAATCTGTTTGGCGGGAGGGTTAAGTTCGTTTTCAATGCTGAGTTTCTGCCAGTTGTTTCGCAGGCAGTAGCATAGTCTCTACAAAACGATTGAGCAAGTTGAACTGAATGAGGCCTGGTTGAGCAGCTCTCTGGCCGGGCAAATTCCCCAGGAAGGCGTGCAATACTACTCGCTCGATGGATGACCGCCAATATGTGTATCCATCCGACCGCTGCTGTGAATGGGGGTTCGATTTACAAGAGCAACTCAAGGATGATCACGGTGCCATAATCAATGGCGGTTTGCACTTCAAGCTTACCGCCGACCATGGCGGCCCGTTCGCGCATACCAGCCAATCCGAAATGTCCCAAGGCTACAAAGCGCGCTAGGTCGGAGCTTCCCTTTATCCCCTGCCCATCATCAGTAACCGTTAAACGCAGCCGATCCGGGTATTGCGTCAGGCGCACGGCGATTTCGGAGGCGTCGGCATGCTGAATGGCGTTATTGAGTGCTTCCTGCGTGATGCGAAAGACAGCCAGGGCGACCTCATCATCTAGCTGCAGGTTATCCACCTGGGTTTCGATGTGAACCGGCGCGTTTGAGCGCGAATCGAGATCTTGCACCAGAGCTTTCAAGGCCGCGATTAAATCCTGCTGCAGGAGAGGCGGGCGCAAATCGTTGCAAATCGCGCGCAGCGCCTTGACCGTTTCACCCGAACGAATAACCAGTTCTTCATAGGATGGCTCGTGCGCAGTGGCCTGGGACTCCAGCGCTTTTAGATCGCGGGTTACTGCACAGAGATCCTGCAAAACCCCATCGTGCAGCTCGCGGGTCAGGCGGCCGCGCTCACCTTCACGAGCGCTGACCACCTGTCGATATAAGGCACGCATCTCGAGCGCGGTTTGACGTTCCTGTTCGGCAAAGGTCATCGCTTCTAAGACCGCGGCGGCCTCACGGGCAATCGAGGTCAGGCAGCGCAGATCTTCTGGAGAATAGTGTACCCCGCCTTCGCGCGAGCCTAACAACCACAGGCCTCGTAGCTGGGTACCGCGCATCAAGGGCACCCAAACTTGAGTCCAGTCCAGGTCGGTGCGTCCCTGCTGGATCAATGCTAATAATTGACCCTGGTTGGATTTCTGGGCTTCTCCAGCGGAAGCCACCCAACGTACCGCCGCGTGACTGATCGGTAAATGGAAACCATCTGGGCTTACGGAAACCAACTGATGTTCATCGGGCAACAGCAGGGCGGCACGCCGCAAGCATAATTCGGCGGGAAGTTCCGCGGTCAGCAGTTTTGCGAGCGCCTGATGGTCTTTTACCCCCGTCAACATGCGGCCATATTCCACCAGTAAAAGCCCGTGGTTAATCGCATCCCCATACCGCCGCCTGCGCCACCAGGCGCGTCCCGTGTGAAAGAGAAACAGCCCCAGGGCCAACGTGAGCCAACCGAAGCTCAAACCAAGCAACAGTAAGTTCGTGTTCATCGTTACAATAAATGGCGCTCTTCGGCAATCTGGAGCGCTTCGTAGCGCGTATGAACATCCAGCTTGCGGTAAATGGCACTGAGGTGATTACGCACCGTGCCGGGCGAGATATGCAGGGCCTGCGCAATCTGAGGGTTCGGCAGACCGCGTTTCGCCAGGCGCAGTACCTCGACTTCGCGCTCCGAAAGCACCTGTTCCTTGCCTTTGGAACGAGTGGCTTTTGCCAGGGCCGCGTAGGCCTGTGGGCTGAGGTAGATTTCCCCTGCGGCCAGATCTCGCACGATGGTGTCAATCTGAGAGATGTAATCATCATCTTTGAGGATATAACCGTGTACACCGGCTTGCAGCAGGTCGCGCACCAGGGACGGTTCGATATAGGCACTCAGCAGGCAGATCTTCAGGTTTGGGAAACCATCCCGCAGGTCGCGCACCGCGGAAAGAGCATCGAACTCCGGTTCGATAAACACGTCCAGCAGCAGCACATCGGGCCGCGTCTGGCGAACCAGCGCAGAAACCTGCATACCATGCCGGGACTCGGCGACCAACTGGATATCGGGCGTTTCATCCAGCAGGGTACGCAAAGCGATTGCCACATGGGGGTGATCATCAACAACGGCGACACGGATCATAGCAAAACCTCCGGTGAGATTTGACCATTCTCTGGGAATTGGTGTGACCAGGGGTCTCCGGGGATACGTTTTGCCATCATCTCGAAGATACCCCAAGATTTGATCTGATCTGATTGTACCTGAGCCAGACACAACGTCAATATTTGGCCGTCATCACACACCATGACAGTGTCATCGTACTCTATGATGACTGCCATAGTTTCCTCATTACGGGTGTCTACAGACAATTTTAGTGAGATATTCTATGATAATGGTATCAGAATAACCGCCCGAGGGTAAACCCCGGGGTTATATATAAAACATCTTCACGGGTACGTTTGAAAACCCGACCAGACACTTTTTTGCGCAAGGAGCGATCATGTTACAAGCAGAACATCTAACCCTAACATACCAGGATGGTGAAAACCTTGTAAGAGCTGTCAAAGATATCTCGATCAGCATCAAAGACCACCAATTCATCGGTATCCTGG
>JBNKDB010000018.1:0-2357 GCA_050288045.1 Anaerolineales bacterium
GCGCCGCCAGGCTGATGAAGGCCAGCAACATGCCGATGATCGGCACGCTGAAAGCGAACAGGAAGATGGTCAGCAGTTGGGCTTCTTGTTGGTATTGGTAGAGCGCGTTGGCGGGGGAGATCGCCAGGGCGGTGTCCGGCAAGCGCGAAGATACTTCTTGCTCCAGGGCGCGGATGTGGCTGTTGAGCGTGCGTACATGGGTGTAGTGGATGCCTGTGCCGTCCAGGACGAAGTACCAGACCGCGGTGTAGATCTCGTCGGGTAGTTCGGCGCTGATCTGGGTGGTAAAGGCAGCTTCATTGACCAGCAGGCGTTCGTTCATGCTGCTCTCGGGCACGAACCAGTAATCATCTTCCGGGTTTGTTGCCTGCCAGACGCCGATAATGCGCACTGGTAAACGCCTTTGCACGTTGATGCCATCCGAGGTCTCGTCGATGATGTACATGATATAGGTCTCACCGACCTGGAAGCCGGTTTCCTCGGCCAGAGTGTGATGGATCAATACCTCGACCGCGTCCCCGGGTGCAGGCTCGTTGGTGGGCAGGCTGCCTTCCAGAATCTGGACGTGGTTTTCGAAATCGCTGAAATACGAAAAATTGGTGTACATCAGCGGATCGCTGGCATCGAAATTGTTTTCGGTGGCGGGGAATAAGCGGTAGCTGTCTGTGCGGAAATAGCGCACGAATAACTCTTTGGGCAGGCCCATCGCATTTTCGAACGCCCCGGAATCGAAATAAGTATCAAGGGCTTGAATGTCTTCCAGTTCCAGCAGTTCGCTCCAGGAGCCGACGTAGCGGAACATGAAAGCGAATGGAGGATAGGAGGAATTTTCCTCTTCGGCAAAAACGTTCTGTTCGAAAGTACGGTAATAGACGGCGTCGGCGTACATCGGGATGCTGACGGTTAGCGCGATCGAGATCACCAACCCGACGAAAGTCGCCAGGGTCAACCACGGCTGGGCGAGCATCCGTTTGATGATAGTTTGCAGTAGCGATGAAAAACGACGCCAGAAGCGCATGGCTGGTTGCTCCTAAGGTCCGATCACGACCTGACCGGCTTCGACCCCTTCGATGATTTCGACCCGGTCATCCCCCTGGATGCCAACCTTGATATCCACGCGGCGCTGTACCTCGCCGTCCTGGATGACCACGAAACGGCGGCCCTCGAAAGTGCGGATGGCTTGTGGCGGCAGCCAGAGTACGTCCTCTTTTTCTTGCAGGATCACCGTTACCCGGAGACGGTCACCCAATTCGAAACCGGTTTCGCTGAGCGGGACGTCCAGCTTGACGCGCACCAGTTCATCCTGATTGAGGATGTCTTCGGAACTGCTCAAGTACGGCAGTTGGTAGATCGTGCCGCTGAATTCGCCACTCGGCTCGGTAGCATGTACCACCGTAACCGCCATGCCTTCTTGTAATTCGATCACCACATTGGAGGCCAGATCGGCGCCGATTTCGAGTTCATTCAGATTGCCGACCAGCACCTTGGCGACGTAGGCCTGGATCTGGGCGCCTTCGGTCAGGCTTTCCTGGAGTACCACGCCGTCGATGGGGGCCACGATCTGGGCGGCGGCAATTGCCTCTTCCAGGTCTTGCAGGTCGAGTTGGGCTTCTTCCAGCGCGATCTGCGCCAGTTCGACTTGATTCTCGCGCAGCGTCAACGCCTGTTCGAAATTGCCTTCTTGCAGTAACTCCATGGCCTGGTTGGCGGCTGCCAGGTTAGCCAGTGCAATCGCCAGGTTGGCCTCGGCAATCGACTGGTCGACTGCACTGGAAGCGTTGATCAGACTGTTGTAGGTGCGCACGGCGGCTTCGTATTTGTTTTGGGCTGCCGAGAGCTTGTTCAGCAGGTTGGCTTTGGTCAGGTTGTCGGCCGGTTTGTTGGCGTAGGGTTCGTATTCTTTCTGCACCTTTTCGAGTTCGTTGCGGGCCAGCACCACCTGGGCATAGGCCGCATCGACGTCGATCTCGTCGGACGAGCCGCTCTGGGTCAGGCTGTATTCGCGTTGGGCTTCATCCACTGCTTTCTGGGCTTCGGCGATGGCGAGTTGGGCTTCAGCCTGCACGTATTCGGGGGTGACGCTTTCGGCTGCTTCCAGGGCGTAGGCCGCTTCAGCGTTTTCAAGGGCGATTTCTGCCCGGCGCACGGCCAGCTCGTCACGCGTGCGGCGCAGGTCCATGTCGCTGACCGTTTCCAGATCGGCCAGCACCTGCCCAGCGGTGACTTCGTCATCTTGTGCCACGTACACATTGGCAATACGCCCGTCGACCTTGAAATACAGCTCGTAAGATTCGACCGGCACGATCTCGGCGCGGAATTCCATCAATTCGCTTACCGTGCCAAGCTGTACCTCATAG
>JBNKDB010000019.1:0-4136 GCA_050288045.1 Anaerolineales bacterium
GGATAACCAATACAGCCTCGCAACTGGCCATCCTTGAACAAGGTCACAAAACAGCCGCGTGGCTCGGCATATGCGGCTGCCAGATTTTCATCCTCAACCAATTCCACGCCCTTCACCTGCGCTTCGACCGCGCGTTTCGCCAGCCCTATCAACTCAATCCCTTGTTCTAGCGTAAGCTTGTGCTTCTCCGACATCTCAAACCTTTTCTGACCTCAGGCGTTCTTCAGGATTGCCGCCGCGCCATAACCAACCACAGATTGATGATCGCCAGTAGCATCTCCTGAGGTGCTGTGGTGCAAGATACGCACGCCAGCGGCGCCTAAATCACGCGCCGCCCACAACACTGCCGCAGCTGCCCCCAGGCCGCAGGCAAAGCCCCTCCCTGCATCTTGTGTGCTGAACATACCATCAGGATCAAAGTCAGCGATTCGCGCCAACATCGTCTGGTCGAATTGGTTTGCGGCTTGTTCAGGATAAAAATGAGAGAGGTCTGTGCTGGCTACCAGCAATGATTTTTTGTTTCCTAAGACTTCCGCCAGGCCGTCTCCTAATACGCGCCCCAACTCTGGCGATTGGGCGCGCACCATCACCGGCAAGAGCTTGAACTCAGACGCCAAAGCTCGCTGCAAGAACGGCAGCTCGATCTCTAAGGCATGTTCGCTATCATGGTCGATGAACGTCAATCCAACTCCGACATGCGCTTCCAAATAATCATTGAGTGACTTTACAGCGTTCTGATCCACCCACACCGGTCCAAGCGGTGTCTGGTATCCGGCGTGCGCCGTGGTCAGGAAAGGTTCTGGGCGGTATTCATGCAATGGCGAGATCACTGCTACCAATTCAGGCTGCAACCCCATCACCGCCTTAAAGGCATATCCCGCGGTACCTCCCGAATAGCGGTATCCGGCATGCGGCGCGATCACGCCAACCACTTCGCCATCTAGTTCAGGAAGTTCAGCCGACGCGAGATACGCATCGATGTCTGCTCGCAATGTTTCAGGATTGGCACTATACCAGGTTCCGGCCAATGGCGACGGACGCAATTCTGTGACCACACTTCCTCCGATCTATAGCTATACGCAATAAGGCAACTTTTTCAGATTATCGGCCAGTATGAATTAACTATAGCAAAAAGCCAATATCAAGTCAATTAAAAAGCCATAGAACCCGATTAGATTAATCCAACATAAGCGTTTTCTGCCATGTGATAAACAAGCGTTCAGAAAATCACAACAAAGGGTATAATTGGCGACATGCAAAATTCGAACCTAGATGAAACCATGCCCATCCGGCCGGACAAAGGGTCGGAAGAGCCTCCCACTGAAATGTCAGAAACTCAGGAAATCAAACGCCCGGCGGAGCGTGACGAATCCGCACCCCAGGAATTCGAATACCAGTCGATCTTACACCTGGACGGCGACGACGATCCCCCCGCCGAACCACCAGAAGATGGTGATGAACCAGCCCCGCGTCGTCGTTGGTTTCGTTGGATCCTTGCAGGCATCTTCGTTTTTATTCTGATTGTCGCGCTGGGGGGCTATCTCGGCCTGCGGGATGCCCAAAGCACCATCAATGCCGAACGTACCCAGCAGGCCGCTGTAGAAGCTGTGATCCAGTTCCGCATGGGCGAAGATGACTTGGCCGCACTGCGCTGCGGCACGGCGATTCAACGCTTCCAATACGTTGCCCGCGTCAACCCGGAATATCCCGGTTTACAGGAGAACCTGGTTGCCGCCCAAATTTGCAGCGGTGGTACAGCTACCCCCACCGTCGCGGTGGCACCCACCGTAACTCCCACCCCTGACAACCGGCAAGGCGAAGAATTATATGCTGAAGCGCAAGCCTTGTTACGCTCCGAAGATTGGAACCTGCTGCTCGATACACTCGACTCTCTGCGTAAGAACGACCCCGAATTTAACGCCGTCGAAGTTGACGGCATGTATTACATCGCCCTGCGCAACCGCGGCGTGGACCGCATCCTGGTACAGGGCGACCTGGAAGGCGGCATCTTCGACCTGAACCGTGCCGAAAAATACGGCCCGCTCGACGCCGAAGCAGATGCCTATCGCAATTGGGCAAGCTGGGATATCACCGGGCTGAGCTTCTGGGAGATCAACTGGGGCCAGGCCGTCTACTACTTCAACCAGGTTGCCGTTGCCGCACCGAACCTTTGGGACGGCTCCTATTACGCTCAAGACCGGCTGGCAACCGCCCAGGTCGGTTATGCCGGAGAACTCATCGAACAGGCCGACAATTTGCTGCTGCACCGTGAATGGTGTGAAGCCGACGGCATATACAAAGAGTCGGAGAATTACGCCCCGATGAACCCTACTGCCGAACCTACAGCACTGTACGCTTCCCAAAAATGCGAACTGAGTCTGGATGAAGGCAATGGAGAGTAAATCTACCTGCGTATGACAGAAACTCCAGAGATCATCTTATTGGTTTCATTCTGGTTGCATATGCTTGCCACGGTTGCCTGGATCGGGGGATTGGCTGCCGTGGTGTTTTTTATCCTGCCGCTCGCTAAACGCACACAGAACGCCGAGACCTATGCCCAAACCTTGACGGCCGCCAACCAGCGCCTGGACGTGGTCGGCTGGTTGAGCCTGGTCGTGTTGGTCGCCAGCGGCATGTTCCAGATGAGTGCCAACCCCAATTACGAAGGCTTCCTGGCCGTCACCAACGCCTGGGCGCGTGCCATCTTGATCAAGCACATTGTCTTCTTCGCCATGATCGCCGTCAGCGCCTATCTGACCTGGGGCATCACTCCGGGTCTAAAACGCGTTGCCCTCAAGAGAGCCCGCAACCTGGATACACCCGAAGAAGCCCCATTGCTCAAACGAGCCACCCTCTTGATCTACCTCAACCTGATCCTGGGCGTGATCGTATTGGTCTTTACCGCTTTAGCCCGTATCGCGTAATCATAATCACTGAAACACTGAAAAGTCACTCCGGGAAAAAGCAGCAAACACTCCTCTCCTTATCAAGAAACAGCGCCACATATCCGCATGAATGCACTGAAGAGACTTTCAGTGCCCCAGTGTTTCCAGTTACGATCCGGCACAATCCTTGCACATTTAAGATCACAACAGGATGTGAGGTATGTTGCTGTGATGACGACTTGGATTTCAAATTTAGCCCTGGGTACCATTCAAATCGGCTTTGCCGGACTCATAGGTGTGCTGCTAAATCACCTGAAAGGCACTGGCCTGCGCTGGAAACGGCTTTTGGGGATCAGCCTGGGAGCATTGCTCTTCGTCCCCGTCACACTGGCGCTGCCTATGCCAACCTTCTGGCAATGCCTGGTCACCTTACTCGCGCTCAATTTGATGGTGATCTATACCCTGCGCCCACCGGTGATTCCTGAATGGTTGTGGGCGCCGGAATTTGGTTGGCGCTATGCCGGTTTTGTAATGACACTGATCTTGCTATGGAGCCTTGCCAACGGGCGCACCCCGGCTGCCATTTTATTAGGATTGTTGGCCGCCCTGGCGGGCGCTTTGGCCTGGCTGAGAGGGACACCTTTCGCGAGCGAATAATTGGGCAACAAGCCAACATCCTGGGGATAAAACCTCCTGTTGAATTTTAGACACAGGAGGTTTTGCCTTAATTGGCTATGCGCAGCGCATCAAGCAAGACAGAACTACACAAACATGATAGAATCCACAACTGCATGTACCTACTAACCAACCCCCGGATTCCCAAACGCTTATGAAACATTTTGCCCGCTCTTCCCTGCTGGTCGCTTTTTTCTTTGGCGTGGACAAGATCCTGGCATTTGTACGCCAGACCATTCTGGCCCGCCAGTTTGGCCTATCCTACGAGCTAGATGTCTTCAATGCCGCCAACAACGTTCCTGACCTGCTCTCGGCATTGATCTCCGGCGGCGCGCTGGGCATTGCCCTGATCCCCGTACTGTCCGAATATATGGAACAGAAAGGTCGCAAAGAAGCCTGGGATTTATTCTCGCGCGTCATCAATCTGGGCTTCATCATCATTGGGGTGATCGCCGTGATCGTCGCTATTTTCGCCCCTTACATCATTGGTAATATCATCGCTCCCGGTTTCCCTGCTGAACAGAAAGCCCTGGCCGTCGAACTCATGCGCCTCGACCTGATCGCCATTATGATCTT
>JBNKDB010000020.1:0-5297 GCA_050288045.1 Anaerolineales bacterium
TAGCCTGTTCGATCTCACGCAGCACACGTTCTCGTTCAGCAGTCTGGTGTAGTTTTTGCTCGGCGGCGATCTTATCACTGACATCGACCACACTGGCATACAGAAGCTGGCGACCATAGCCCGGAAAGCGTGTCAGCCGAACTTCACAATGGATTTCTTCTCCTTTAGCGTTCACGTGCAACCATTGGAATATGGGAGAATCTCCATTCATAGCCAGCGGCATATATTCCTGGGCAGCTTCTGTGGCCTGTTGTCCACTCAACTGGATTGGAGAACTGATGTCACGAAGGCTTTTCGCCAACAGTTCATCACGCCGATAGCCAAACAAAGCCTCGGCGTTCTTGTTGGTTTCGGTCAGCATCAACGTATGGGCATCGAAAACGATGATCGCAATCGGAGCATTTTCGACCATTGTACGAAAGCGCGCTTCGCTCTCTTCCAATGCGGCCTGCCGGTCTTTCGCGACTTGAATGCCGTGGCGTTCCGTTAGAATGACAAAGATCGAAACGAACAGGAAAAATATGAATGGGACTTCCATCCACATTCCCGGCAGCAGCATCATATAGATGACCAATCCCAGGCTACCAATCGAAATGAAGACCAGGGTGATGGCAGGTGAGAGCAGCATACTGCTCAGCAGCACCGATAAGACCAGGTAATTCAATAGAGTCAGGTTGTGCGTCTCAGTATTGGGATACGCGATGATCAGAGTTGCCAACAACGTAGCACTTACCGTGATGATCGCTGCCGGAAGGTAGTGCCCGGCCCGGTTCAGTTGATAGGCAACTACAAATACCGCTACGACAACTATCCCAATGATGAATCCCCGATCCTGGAAGAAGGTTGTCGGAGTCATCAGCGTGGTGTAAACCGTAGAAATCAATAATCCCCCCGTGATCAAGATGAGCAGGATAGCAGATAGCAAGCGCGCCTTCCGACGCACTTCAATTGGCATATCGCTGCTGGATGGTTCCAGGAATATGTTCGAGATTTTTTCCACGAATCGGCGTGGAGGATTATTCGCGGTGGAACCCAAGTTGGATTACGCTCCTATCCCAAACGATTGCCGAAGAGCGCATATGTCCGGCGGATCTGGCACATCGGAACGTGGATGGGTTTCATGGAAGTGTTGGACATGTGAACAATGTCGACATCATATAAAGAAGTGAATACGGTTTTGGTTACCCCCAGAAAAGTTCCCAAATCGGTCTGAATGGACATCCGTACGTGACCATGGAAAAAGAAAGGCCCGACGAACACAGTGACCGGCTCCATCTTGCGGTTAATCTCATCAGGATCATAGTCCAGTTCTTCCTCGTGCGGTGGCATCAGGTGGAAACCAATCACGTTCTCTGTGGGGATATGTAACTCTTCCGAAGGAATCGGTTTGGTGAGTTCTCCACCCTGCAGCCCCAAGGTGTGGGCTCTGTAGATCGCCAGATAATCGGGAACGATCGTTGAACGCAGGATGACATTTGCACGAACGGCTTTCTTGGTAATCAATTGTCCCCAGGAAAGCGTACGGGGTGTATAGATCATTACCGGGGCGGCGATCTCATCCGGGGCCAGGTTATCGATGGGTAAAGTATGCACTTGCTCGACCATGTAGACACTCCTCAAATTGTTGTCACGACGCAGGTAGAAAGAAACCACAGTGCATCCACCTGAATATTTCCTATATTAATGATTCTAGTATATAGTTCCCCGATTGTCATGTCAATTAAACATCCCTTAAACTAAGAAAACCGAAAGTTTTTACTTATTTAAGCATCCACAAACGAAGGAGAGGTATTCTCACTTCACGTTTTACGAATCACCGCTCACCACATGCGAACCACTACATACCACTTCCCCAACACCAGCTTTGGATTATAATTCTATACCTTATACATACAATTCCCAGAACGCCTATTAGAAAGGGGCTCGCATGCGAGCTGTCGATATTATTACGAAAAAACGTGATAAGCAGATTTTGACCACGGAAGAGATCAATTATTTCATCACCGGGTTTACAAGCGGTGATATTCCCGATTATCAAGCTGCCGCCTGGGCCATGGCCGTGATGTTGAACGGGATGACGGCCCAAGAAACCACCGACCTAACCTTGGCAATGGCCCATTCCGGCGAAATGCTCGACCTGAGCGGTGTAGTGGACATCGTGTTGGACAAGCACTCGACCGGCGGCGTCGGCGATAAGACCACGCTAGTGGTCGAGCCGGTCGTCGCGGCCAATAATCTGCCGGTGGGCAAGATGTCCGGGCGCGGCCTGGGTTTCAGCGGCGGCACGTTGGACAAAATGGAATCAATCCCCGGTTTCCGCGTCGACCTGACCCGGCAGGAATTCCTAGACCAACTGGCCGAGATCGGCCTGGTACTGACCGGGCAAACCGGAGACCTGGCCCCGGCCGACGGCAAACTCTACGCCCTGCGCGATGTGACCGGTACGGTACCTTCCCTGCCCCTGATCGCCTCCTCGATCATGAGCAAGAAGATCGCCGCTGGAGCACAACGCATCCTATTAGATGTCAAATCCGGCGTGGGCGCCTTCATGCAAACCGTTGAAGAAGCGCGCCAGCTTGCCCAGATCATGGTCGAAATCGGCGGGCTGGCCGGCCGCCAGGCGGTGGCCTTGCTCTCCGACATGAACCAGCCGCTGGGATACGCGGTCGGCAATGCCTTGGAAGTGAAAGAAGCCATCGAAACGCTGCACGGCGGCGGCCCGGCGGACTTCCGCGAACACTGCCTGGAAGTCGCCGAACAGATGCTCATCCTGGGTGAAGCCGCAAAAACCGAAGCCGAGGCCCGCCAGAAAGCTGCCGCCGTGATCGCCGACGGTTCGGCCTGGCAGCATTTCCGCCAGTTGGTTGCAGCCCAAGGCGGCGATCTGGCTTACGTCGACGACCCCGAAAAACTACCCAAGGCTCCACTGATCGAAACCATCCCAGCCCCGCGCAGCGGCTACATCAAAGGCATCCACGCCCGCGAGGTTGGTGAGACCGCTGTTGAGATGGGCGCCGGGCGCGCCAAAAAAGGCCAGCCCATCGACCATGCCGTCGGGATCGTCATCCATCATAAGGTAGGCGACTACGTAGAAAACGGCGCGGAACTTTTCACGCTGCACGCCAAGGATCGGAGCACATTCGATGCGGCCAAAGCCCGTCTGCTGGCAGCCCACACCTGGAGCGACGAACCGGTCCCGCCCCTGCCGCACTCCTACGGCCTGGTGAAATAACCAGTTAGCAAATTCAATCTGGGCGACTATTGAGCCGCCTTAACGCCAAAACACAGGGCCGCCGAGAGATCAACGATCTTTATCGACGGCCCGTTTATCTTCATAAAGGAACTACCCGGATGGCTGGAACAGACCCGCTCAAAACCACGATCCAAACCTACGATCATTCCGCGGGATTATACGCCGATAACGTCTGGGAGATGCGCCTGGACCGCCCCCTGGATGCTTTTACCGCCCGCCTGGAAGTGGGTGCGCGCGTGCTCGATCTGGGCTGCGGGCCGGGACGCGACACCGACCACCTACATGCGCGCGGCCTGGACACTTTCGGCCTCGATCTTTCATTGGGCATGCTCCAAGAAGCCAGAAAGCGCACGCCCTGGAATTTCGTACAGGGTGATATGCGCCAACTGCCGTTGCAGGCGGGGCAGTTGGATGGCGTCTGGCTCAGTGCAGCCTTGCTGCATTTGCCGCGCCATTCTGCACCCAACGCCCTTGCAGAAGTTCACCGGGTACTCAAACCAGGCGGCGTACTGTTCTTGGGCGTCAAGCAGGGCACCGGAGAAAGCTGGCAGGAATCCAAACTGGGGTTACGGTTCTTCATTTATTACCCACTGGAAGAGATCAAAGCGCGTATGCAGGCTGCCGGATTTCAAATCGTTGAGGATTGGGAAAGCCCGGGCAGCATCGGGAAGTGGCTCAATATCGTCGCCCAGGCAATCTAACGGCCATAGCCCCCATCACTGGTGGTGGGTTTGCGCCTACCGGTAAATTATGGGGTAAAATCAATGAACCAGCGAAGGAGAAGCAATGGACGCCAACAAATCCCACATCCTGATCGTAGACGACGATCCCGACATGTTGCAGTTATTACAATACACCATGCAGTTCGCCGGATACGATGTGAGCACTGCCAATTCGGGGGAAATCGCCATTGAAAAAGTGAAGGGCGCTCAGTACGACCTCATGATCCTGGACCTGATGATGCCCGACATTTCCGGGTTCGATGTCCTCGAAGCCTTACAAGCCGAAGAATCCCGGCCCAAGGTAATCGTTCATTCGATCATCCCCTACATGGATGCCAAAATGCAATGCAGCACGCTGGGAGCCAGCCGCTACCTGGTAAAACCAACCGCCCGCGAGGTGTTGTTGGACACGGTGGCGCATACGATCGCTTAGCTAAAGGAAGCAGCATGTCAGCAATTGCCTACGAAATGCGGTTCTTACAGGCCGCACGCGACGAACTCAAAGTTTATCTGTTATCCGAAAATCTATTCTGGAATACGGGGATTGTGGTCAACCACCCTGACGAAACGCCCTACCCGCAGCTCACCCTGGGCAACCTGGCGCTTTACAAACAGCGCGTCGAAGCCAAACGCAAATGCACCCCGCTGGAAGCCAGCGTAAATGCGGAAGCCAACAAAGTATTCCAGGAGATCGAAAGCCTGCACCAGCAATGGCGCACTGCCTGGGAGCAGAAGGCCGCCCGTGAATTCGTCTCGCGCTTCCGCCAATGGCGCATTTATGTGGATGAAGTCAAGGATGATCCCGAAAAGAACGCCGTCTTTTACAGCAGTGAAGTGCGCGTGCGTGTCTTGCTCGAATTATTGAAAGACCAATTGGGTGCGGAGCCGCCCGCCGAACTGGATCTGCTGCCGCAGTTGGACACCCGTTTGCGGGCTTTGTTCGAACCCGGCGACTTCCTGTGGGAAGATGATCTCACTCCAGGCTTCGACCCGGATATCTATTGGTTCCTATACGGGCAACCACGCAAAGAAGAGCAATAGGAAGCTAATAGCTATTAGCGATCAGCTTTCAGCCATGCAGCACATTCTTGGGGGAACATATCGCTGTATATTCACAAAGCGAGAATCGATAACCGGGATTCGTCATTTAGGAACCATCACCAAAGCTCTTGTTTCCCTGTCTATCTATTCTCAACCCTGAATCTTGCATCCTTGCAATCTTTAATTTCTCCCCCTCCAGCACCCCGGCTCCCTTGCATCCTGTTTTCAGCATCCTATTTTTAGCAAATTCTCATTTGCCGCCTGCATCCGGTATTATAATG
>JBNKDB010000021.1:0-9762 GCA_050288045.1 Anaerolineales bacterium
CAAATCCTTGTAAACCAGGATCACCCTGCTCCAAAGTTATATAGCCGGGGAATGCCAACAACCCCACTGCAACTGCGAACATCAGCAAGCCAACCAGCACCCCACGCCCATACTTCATTAGCGCGCTTTTGGTTTCCAGGCCCAATGTCCAAAGCGGGCGTTTCTCATACCACGCCACCCAGCCCCAAACCAACAAGGCGATTGGGCCATATAACGCCACAAAAAGCACCGCCTGAACCAGTCCCTGCATCGTGGCGCTCATTTCCGCCACCTGATCAGCCCAGATGTAACGCACCGCGTAGAAGAGGATTCCGCCAGGGAATTGTCCCACAAATAAAAATACAATGCTCAATACGATCACTGCCCACCATGGCGTGATCCGCTTACCCTCGAGCGCGATTTCAAAAAAATGATTTTCTTTTTTTGTCTCCATAACCTGCTTCAAACCAACTTCCCCTTTCCATCTTGCAAAATATGCCATTTTAGCACTGTGTTTAAATGTCGCTGCAATTCATTTTTAACATAAATTTCATCGTAGGGTGTTAACAAGATGAAAAGGTTTATATTTCTGACAAATTTGTATGCCGACAAGGCAAGCGGGAGGGTAAAAGCCCTCCCGCTTTTAATAACGCCCAAAAACAAGTTTAGTTACACAGTCGCCAGTTTTGGAGCAACGTGCGCTTCGACCTCTGCTTCGTTAGTTGGCATGGGAACATCATCGAACAAATACCATTGCTCGACATGCTCAACAGTTTCCCCCGGCATCAGGTTCACCAGCGGCCCCAGCGTCTCAACTTCCAGGAATTGCTCGTTGGTGAAGGTTTCCACCGCGCACCCCATATCGGGATAAGTTGCCCCAAGGACGCGTTCGAAGGTCTTGACAAACAGGTGTCCGTTGCGGGCGTAAGCGGCTTTACCCTCTAATCCCATTGCCCCAATTTTTTGCGGCGCAGGCCGGGTGACATCCTGGCGCAGCATAATGTACTTATGTCCCCACTCCCAGCGCGGGTCGGACATATCCACATAAGCCCAAAAGGTCAATGTGTTTGCAGGCAGCAGATTCTCGGTATGTAAGCCACGCGGCGGCAAGGGGATGATTGCCACTCCCCCAGCAGCCATTACACTCAAAGCCCAAGGGGCCAACTCCACCGCCCACAAATTATGGTTACGCAGCCGATGCACCACTTTAACCTGAGCATCCTGATCCGCCAGATAGATATCTAACTCTTTCTGAATGCCGGTGGTCTCCTCGGTTGGCTGCACAACGCGCACGAATGCACCCATATCACGCACTTCGATCGGCTCATTATCCGGGTTGTAAGTGCGCACCTTATCCTCGGGGGCGTGCCACAAACGATGGCCGCCGTAATTGCGCCATTCAGCGCCACCGGTCTTGCCGACCATATCCTCGAATTCGCAAAATTCGTTATCACCGCCTACAAATCCAAAGCGAATCAAGCGCGGGCCAACGTCGCCGGTGATGATCAATTCGACTTTGTCATTCGAAAGCTTATAGCAATTATCCCAACCTTGATAGGCAACCTTCTCCAATGTTTTCATTTTCTTTGACCTCGTATTTACTATCGAATTATAAATTGCTCAAACTATGCGTAATCGTTTTTAACGCTGGATACAATTTGCGGTAATGGGCGTACATTTCTTCGTATATTCCGACTGCTTCGATGCGCGGCTTGGTGGAACCGGTCTGCTTGACCGTCTCGGCACAGGCCGTCTTAACATCCGGCCAGGCACCCGCGCCAACACCGGCCAACAAAGCTGCGCCATAAGCTGCACCTTCAGTCGTATTTACCGTTACCAATTCGACGTCGAAGACATCGGCCAGGATTTGCCGCCACAACAGGCTCTTTGCTCCGCCGCCGGAAACGCGCACCTGCTTGATCTCTTCCAAACCGGCAGATTTGATCAATTCGAAACTGTCCCGCAGACCAAAAGCAACGCCTTCCAAAACCGCCCTAGTCATGTGCGGCAGGGTATGTCTTACGGTCAAGCCAATAAAGCCACCGCGTGCGTAAGGGTCCGGGTAAGGAGTGCGTTCACCGGTCAAATACGGCAGGAAGAGCAAACCCTCGCTGCCTTCAGCAATCGAGCTTGCCGCCATTACCAGATCATCGAAACTCGTATCTGGCGCAAACGTGTCCCGGTGCCAGCGCAGGCTGCCTGCCGCGGAGAGCATTACGCCCATCAAGTGCCACAGTCCTGGTACGGAATGGCAGAAAGCATGCAAGCGACCTTCCGGTTCGATGAAAGGCTCATTCGTAGAGGCAAACACCACCCCGGAAGTCCCCAAAGTCAATGCAATAATACCGGACTCAACCGCACCAACGCCAACAGCCTGAGCCGCCTGGTCGCCACCGCCACCAACCACCGGCGTTCCAGCCTTCAAGCCGGTCAATGCAGCCGTCTCTGCCGTAATCGTTCCGGTGACTTCTGGTCCTTCATGGGTCTTCGGCAGCCATTCCAATGGAATATCCAGAGCATCCAAGACTTCAGGTGACCAATCACGGGTTTTCAGATCCATTAAGATCGTCCCCGCCGCACCAGCCTTATCGGTGGCATATTCGCCGGTTAGTTTATAACGCACGTAATCTTTAGGCAGCAGAATTTGGGCTGCTTTGGCGTACACTTCCGGCTCATACTCGCGCACCCACAGAATTTTCGGGGCCGTAAAACCGGTCAGCGCATCGTTCCCGGTGATCTGGATCAGGCGTTCCTTGCCGACCTTCTCCCGAATTTCGTCACATTGCTCACCAGTGCGTTGATCGTTCCAGAGCATCGCCGGACGCAGCACATCGCCGTTTTCATCCAGCAAGGTCAAGCCATGCATCTGCCCTGTCAGGCCGATTCCGGCGACATTTTCACCGGATACGCCGGTTTCTTGTAACACCTGTTTGATGCTCTTTACAGCTCCATCCCACCAGTCCGCCGGGTCTTGTTCACTCCAGAGCGGCTGCGGTGTGGAAAGCGGCAGCCCAGTCGTTGCTGTACCGGCTACCTCACCCTGGTCATCAACCAGCAGCGCCTTTACCCCCGTCGTAGAAACATCGATCCCCATAAAATAAGCCATTTTGCACTCCTCGTCTAAATATAAAATGATTACGCAGAATCCCTGTGCTTGCTCTTCCTATCCATTTTACATCATATCGCCGGTCAGGTTCCTAAAAAATCAGGCTTGAATGCCGGATTTCGTCCCACCAAACGAATACAAGCGGTAAAATACAAATGTCACCACATCACCTAGAGGAAAAACACCTATGCCGCTCCCGGCTCCGATCACCAATATCAACCACCGTAAGACCATCATAAGCGCATACTTTCATTAAGGAGATGAACGATGGCATTCTTTGATATGCCTCTGAAAGAACTAGAAGTTTACAAGCCAGAACGTACCGAACCGGACGATTTCGACTCGTTCTGGAGCGACACACTGGTAGAAGCGCGCGCCCACCCACTGAATGCCCGCTTCGAACCGGTCGACTTCGGCCTCAAAATTTTCGAAACCTACGATGTCACCTTTGCCGGTTATGGCGGGCAGGAAATCAAAGGCTGGCTCATCTTACCTGCCAAGCGCGACGGCAAGCTGCCCTGCGTGGTCGAATATATCGGCTACGGCGGTGGGCGCAGTTTCCCGACCGAATGGCTGTTGTGGCCCAGCGCCGGTTACGCCACTCTGGTGATGGACACGCGCGGCCAGGGCAGCGCCTGGCGACATGGCGACACGCCCGATATGCCTGATGTCGGCAGCAGCCCACACTATCCCGGCTTCATGACCCTCGGCATCCTCGATCCTTACACCCATTTTTACCGCCGTGTCTTCACCGACGCCGTGCGCGCGGTCGAGGCCGCCGCCGCCAACGAAGCTGTAGACGCTTCCCAGATCGCCGTCACCGGCGGCAGCCAGGGCGGCGGGATCACGCTGGCCGCCAGCGGCTTGCTCCCCGACCTGGTGGCATCCATGCCAGACGTCCCCTTCCTATGCCACTACCGGCGTGTTTTCGAACTATCGGATTCAAGCCCCTATAACGAAATTGCCGGTTACTTGCGCATCCACCGCGATCAAGTCGACCAGGTTTTCAAGACGCTTTCTTATTTTGACGGCGTCAATTTCGCGGCGCGTGCCAAGGCCAAAACGCTGTTCTCGGTCGGCCTGATGGATGACATTTGCCCACCCTCGACGGTATTCGCAGCGTACAATCACTACGCCGGGCCAAAAGACATCCGCATCTGGGAATTCAACCAGCATGATGGCGGCGGCCCACACCAATCGCTTGAAAAAATAAAATTCTTACACTCGCTTTGGGGATAACCCCATAAAAAGGAGCTTATATGGTTGACCAACGCTTGACCAAATTGGCCGATATCCTGGTAAATTACTCCGTCAAGGTTCAACCGGGGGACTGGGCCTTGATCGTCAGCGACCCGGTTGCTGACCCACTACTCGCAGAAATCGTCATCCAGGTACTCAAAGCCGGTGGGCACTATAACGTCGTGCTATCGAGTGAAACCATCGATGAAGCATTCTATCAATATGCCAATGATGAACAACTCGCCTGGGTTTCGCCTATGAACCAACTGGCTTACGAAAAGGTCGATCATCTGATCAGCGTCCGGGCCAGCCAGAACACCCGCTCACTGGCGGGAATTGACCCGCTCAAACAGCAGCAACGCCAGCGCGGCCTCAAAGAACTGCTCGACGTCTACCGCGCCCGTTCTGCATCCGGCGACCTGCGCTGGGTAATTGGTCAATATCCCTGTCTGGCATACGCCCAAGAAGCCGATATGAGTCTGCGCGATTACGAAGATTTCGTCTTCAAAGCTTGCTTCGCCGACAAGGATGATCCGGTCGCAGAGTGGCAGGCCGTCCACAATGAGCAAGCCCGCCTGATCGATTGGCTCACGGGTAAAAAGGATGTGGCCGTGCGCGGCCCCAACGCCGATCTAACCCTCTCTATTGAAGGCCGCTCGTTCATCAACTCCGATGGCGAGAAGAATATGCCTAGCGGCGAAATCTTCACCAGCCCGGTTGAGGACTCCGCCAATGGCTGGGTCAACTTCACCTACCCGGCGGTGCGCGCCGGACGCGAGGTCGAGGGCGTACACCTGGAGTTCAAAGACGGCAAAGTCGTCAACGCCTCTGCGGAGAAGAGCGAAGCCTATCTCATCAGCCAACTGGATTTAGATGAAGGTTCCCGCTACCTGGGTGAATTTGCCATCGGCACGAATTATGGTATCCAACAGTTCACCAAGAACATTCTGTTCGACGAGAAGATTGGCGGCACATTCCATATGGCGATTGGCAACGGCTTCCCCCAGGCCGGCAGCCAGAATAAGTCGCTTGTGCACTGGGACTTCATCTGCGATATGCGCGACGATAGCGAAATCCTGGTCGACGGCGAACTGTTCTACAAAAACGGCAAATTCCAGGTTTAGAAATCCATCGTATGCTGCCATCCCGCCAAAGTTTAGCCCACGATCCGCTGCGTCCGCTTTACCATTTCTTGCCGCCCGCCCATTGGATGAACGACCCTAACGGGTTGATCCAATGGGGCAATGAATATCATCTCTTCTACCAGTACAACCCCAACGCAGCCGTTTGGGGAGACATTCATTGGGGGCATGCTGTCAGTAAAGACCTTGTGCATTGGGAAGATTTGCCTATCGCGCTGGCCCCCACGCCCGGCGGCCCCGATGCAGACGGCTGCTGGACAGGCTGCGCGGTAGATCATAACGGCACGCCCACATTGATCTATACCGGCAAGCAAGGAGACGTTGAAAATGTATGTCTGGCAACCAGCACAGACGACTTGCGTACCTGGCAAAAACACTCGGCTAATCCGGTCATCAGCGGCCCACCAGCAGACCATAATCTGATCGGGTTCCGCGACCCTTACGTCTGGCGGGAAAATGGCCAATGGCACATGATGATTGGCGCGGGCACCCAACGTGGCAGCAAAACATTGTTATATCAATCTCCTGATCTGGTCGATTGGGAATACACATCCATTGTGGAACTCGGCAATGCCCACAGCACAATGTGCGAATGCCCCAACTTCTTCCAGTTTGACGACAGACACGTACTGATCTGCTCACCCTGGCAAACGGATGATGCTTTCTATTATTCCGGTGAACTTGAAGAACTCGGGCTCGATTACGATCAAACCGGCCGCGTCGACTATGGCAAATCTCTGTTTGCCCCGCAAGTCTTCCAGGACAAAAAAGGCCGTTGGCTGATGTTTGGTTGGCTCAAAGAACGCCGTACGGTAGAAGCACATAAGACAGTAGGCTGGGCCGGGGTGATGTCTCTGCCGCGCCAGCTTACCCTCGGCCCAGATGGCAGCTTACAGTCCCAGCCTGTCCCTGAACTACAAAAGCTACGCGGCGATCAACTCGTCTTAGAAAACATGTCCATCCTAGCCGGTTCGGAACGCCCCTTGCTTGTACAGGGCAACTGCCTGGAAATCCAAATCGACTTATTGAGTAAAACAGGCATTGGCGGTTTGAAAGTATGCTGTGCGCCGGACGATTCGGAATATACACTGATCAGCTACGATGCCTCCACAAACGAAATTGCCTTAGACACCCAGCATGCCAGCCTTTCACCAGAGGCAATGCAGGAACGACACACCTATACCCTACCCGATACAGACAGCCAACCACATAAGCTGCATATTTTTATCGACCGCAGCGTAATCGAAATCTTCACTACCGACAGGCAGTGCCTGACCACACGCATGTATCCAACCAACCCGGACAGCCTGGGAATCAAACTCTTCGCCCAGGGCAGCAACCTACATGTTCCTCATATGAGCATCTGGCAGTTGGATGCCATCTGGCCAGACAACGCCAGCAGCTAAGCCGGATTTATGGTTAAATACGAGCAAATATGATAAGGAAACAATAGATTATGGGCCCACAAGAAGGTTATTCACCACGCACGCTTAAGGATTTGCTCTGGGATACGTATTACGATTTAATTCCCCTGATCGTTGCCAATCTATTATGGGTTTTGTTGACACTCCCGGTCGTTACCGCATTCCCAGCCGTGGCCGGTTTGGCATATTCTGCCAACCGGGTCGCTAAGGGAAAAAGCGTCGACTGGCGTACCTTCTTCGAGGGCTTCAAAGAGTATCTCGGATATAGCTATAAATGGGGTTTCTTGAGCCTGTTGGCCTACGCGCTGCTCTACATTGCATTCTCGTTCTACAATGCAATTGAAGCCAGTTGGGCAGTGGTGCTGACCGGCATGATGATCGGCTTCATTGTCTTATGGACCATTATTCAACTGTACACTTTGCCACTGGTCTTCGAACAAGTCGACAAAAGCATCAGGATGGCGCTGCGTAACAGCCTCGTGCTCTTTTTGAAACGTCCGTTTCCTACCTTCGGCCTGCTGCTGGGTATCCTGGTTATCGTAGCCATAACCATTGTAATTCCACCGGTTGCATTTGTGATCAGCCCAGCCCTGATCTCCTATTTCATCAATAAGAACATGCTGAAATCGCTGCAATTACTCAGGCAGGAGTTGGAAGCCGCTGGCACAGAAACACCTGATCCCACCTCTACAATTGAATCGCCCAAAAGTGAGTAATTTTTTCCACAATGTCCCGTCGCGTCATTCCTGCCAAGGCAGCCAGCACAGAGATATTAGTCGTTAACTCGCGCTTCATTGCTTCGGCTGCTCCGGCGTTTAGCATCGAAGCTGCCCGCGCTTTCATCCAACAGATCAAAGAAAAGTACGCTGACGCATCCCACAATGTCCCCGTCTTCATCATTGGCCATGGCGCTTCGATCACCGAACATTGCAGCGATGACGGTGAACCCGAAGGTACTGCCGGACGGTCCGCTTTGGCTGTCCTGAAAGGCAGTGGCCTGGGGGATGTGGTTGTCGTGATTACACGCTATTTTGGTGGCACCAAATTGGGTACCGGTGGGCTGGTACGCGCTTACAGTGATGCCATGCGCGCTGTGCTTGAAATCCTCCCCAAGGCCGAAAAGATCGCTACCCACACCGTAGGTATAGAAATGCCTTACAACCTTTACGAACAGATCAAGCTGCTGGTTGAAGCCCATCACGGATTGATCCTCAATCAGGATTTTGCCGTGGAAGTGACCATTATGGTGCAGTTCATCCAGAACGACTTGCCCGATTTCCAAACCGCCCTACAGGAACTCTCACGCGGGAGCGTCCAGGCTGAAATCCTGGAATCGGATGAAAACGCCATTTTCCCAATCGCTGATTTGTAAGCAAACCTCAATTGGCTATACGCAATTTATTTCCCCAGCATGATTATTGCAACTGTGTTATAACGAATTGGATTAAACGCCTATGAGTATCCGAGTTATTTTGGACAAGGTTTGGTAAAATTCAAACAATGAGCACACATACATTGGCACCACCCCAGAGTTATTCCCGTAAGCCTTCTATCCTGGAGCGCGCCCTGACCGCGATCCTTAGCGGGATCGGATTATTCGTCCTGGCAGTGGTCGTTTTCCTGGTTGGCTTTCAGGTGCTCCATTTCGGCAAAATCTATCCAGGCATTTCCGTAGCCGGGGTTGACCTGGGCGGCATGCCGCGGCCGCAGGTTGAAGATATCCTGGCGCAGCAATTCCCCTATCACACCCAAGGCAAGATCACGATCACCTTCGATGATCAAAGCTGGGAATACACGCCGCGCGAGATCGGCTTTCTCTTCGATCCGGCCTCGACAACCGAAGCAGCATACAAGATTGGTCGACGCGGCTGGCCGTGGCAGCGCATCAGTGAGCGCTACCGGGCCTGGAAATACGGCTTCGACCTGGCACCACAATACATCTACGATGCCCGCCTGGCGCAACTCCAGATCGACCAGATCGCCCAGGAGGTCAATCGCCCTACAGTCGAAGCCTCTTTAGAGGTTAATGGTCTCGATGTAGTCGTAAAGCCCGGCCAGGTTGGTCGCACGGTGGATTCGTATACTACTGCCGGATTGCTGGCACTGAACCTGCTCAATCTCCAAGATGCAGTTATTCCGCTTCAATTCGTCGAGCAGCCTCCCGCCATCCTGGACGTAAGCGCCCAGGCCGAGATCGCTCGCAATATCCTCAGCGAATCGTTGGTATTGAAAGTCCCTGGCGCGACCGACAATGACCCCGGCCCCTGGACGATGGAACCGGAAACGCTGGCCGACATCATGATCATTGAACGCGTCAACACCGAGCAAGGCGAAACCTACCAGATCGGCCTCGACCACACTGAACTGCGCATCTTCCTGGAGACAATTGCACCTGGTGTGTATATCGCCCAACCGGAGAATCCGCGCTTCATGTTCAATGATGAAACCGGCCAATTGGAAGTCATCGAGAAAGCGGTTGTGGCTCGCGAATTGAACATTGACGCTTCAATCGAACACATCAACCAGCAGCTTGTGGAAGGCGACCATAAGATCAACCTGGTCTTCGATATCACCGAGCCAGAAGTGCTCGACACTACCACCGGCGCAGAATTAGGCATCACCGAACTGGTCAGTGCGCAAGACACCTACTTCTTCGGCTCTGGTGCCTCCCGCAAGAACAACATCGAAGTTGCCGCCGCTCAATTCCACGGCTTGCTTGTGCCGCCCGGGGCAACCTTCTCGATGGTCGAACATCTCGGCGATGTCAGCCTCGACTCGGGCTATGCCGAAGCCTGGATCATCTACGGCGACCGCACTATCAAAGGCGTCGGTGGCGGCGTCTGCCAGGTCAGCACAACCTTGTTCCGCACGG
>JBNKDB010000022.1:0-6202 GCA_050288045.1 Anaerolineales bacterium
GAGATTTTCGTGGGTGATTTCGATTACCGGTTCGAGACCCTTGTGCAGCGTTTCCGTGAGATGGCATTCGTCACCCGCGGCGTGACCATTCAGTTGGTCGACGAGCGTGATGACCGCGAGATGACCTTCCACTTCGAAGGCGGCATTCGTTCGTTCGTGCGCTATCTCAACCGCAACCGTACGATGCTGCATCCGGTGATGCACGCTGAGAAAGAAGTCGACGATGTGGTCATCGACGCCGCCATCCAGTTTACGGACGCCTATTCCGAGTCGGTCTATGCTTTTGCCAACACGATCAATACCATCGACGGCGGTACGCACCTGACCGGCTTGCGCTCGGCGATCACGCGTACGATCAATGACTTCGCCCGCAAGAATAACCTGCTTAAAGATACCGACCCGAACTTCTCCGGTGATGATACCCGCGAGGGGTTGACAGCCATCGTTAGCGTCAAACACCCCGACCCGCAGTTCGAAAGCCAGACCAAAGTCAAGCTGATGAACCCCGAGGTTCAAACATACACCCAGCAGGTGGTTGGCGAAGCTTTTGGTGAATTCCTGGAGCAAAACACAACCGCAGCGCGCGCCATTGTTGCCAAGTGTCTGACTTCGGCCCGGGCGCGGGCCGCAGCCCGCAAGGCGCGCGATCTGGTCATTCGCAAGTCGGCGTTGGAAAGCCTGACCTTACCCGGCAAGCTGGCGGACTGCTCCGAGCGTGACCCTGAAAAATCCGAACTCTACATCGTAGAGGGTGACTCGGCCGGTGGTTCCGCCAAGCAGGGCCGCGATCGCCACTTCCAGGCCATCCTGCCCTTGCGCGGTAAGATTCTCAACACCGAGCGCGCCCGCCTGGATAAGATCCTCTCCAACAACGAAATCAAGGCGCTGATCTCGGCGCTGGGCACCGGCATCGGCGATGCTTTCGACGTTTCCGGCCTGCGCTACGGGCGCGTGATCATCATGACCGATGCTGACGTGGACGGCAGCCACATCCGTACCTTGCTGCTGACTTTCTTCTTCCGTTACATGCAGCCGCTGATCGACACCGGGCATATGTATATTGCCCAGCCGCCGTTGTACGCCCTCACCCAGCGTAAGAAACTGGAATACGCTTACACCGAGGCGGAGAAGGAAACCATCCTGAAATCCTTTGGCGGCGAGAGCAAGGTCGGCGTACAGCGTTACAAGGGTCTGGGTGAAATGAACCCCGACCAACTCTGGGAAACTACCATGGACCCGGAGAACCGCATCCTCTTGCAGGTGACCATCGAAGACGCGGCCGAAGCCGACCGCACTTTCGACATGCTGATGGGTTCTTCCGTGCCCCCACGCAAGAAGTTCATTACCACGCATGCCAGTGAAGTAAGGAACTTGGATATTTAGCTTTTAGAACACGAATAACACGAATTTCGGCGAATACCACGAATGGAAAACTCGTGGTATTTGTTTTTTAACCTCCGCGGCTCTGCGCCTCCGTGGTGAAAATAAGCCAGTATGCAGCAATATAAACGTGCCCTGGGTGTCATGACTTGGTCACTAAATTAACCACTCTGTTAAGCGATTGGGGGACAGGCTTAGTGTATAATCAGAAACAGGTTATAAATGATCAAAAATAGTTCTTTCCCCATACCTTGATAATGAAATATGCCATGCAGGAGGTAGATTGATATGCCAGCAAGGAAGATGAGGGGTGCTCGGAATACCGGTGTTCGCCGGGCGCCTAAGGCCGTCCAACGTCCGGCCGTCCAACGTCCCGCCGCTTCACGCCCTGTAGCCCGCCGCGCCAGTGTACCTACCCGCCGGACACAACCGGCTTCAGTTCGCCGAGGGGCCAGTACCCAGCGCGCTGCCGCGCGCACCGTAAAGCGCGATGCCGCCCGGGCGCGTGCCCAGCAGATCGCCCCAAAACCGCGCCCAACCGTGCGCCCGGTCACACGGCCCAAGCAGGTGATGGCGAGTGCCCCCAAAGGCAAGCCGCGCCCCCAAGCGGTGCGTCCGGGCAAGCGTATGGCCCCTGCCCCAACCATGCGCTCGAAGGCTTCCACGCCCCGGCCTAGCCAGGCCACCCGCACTGGTCGCCCGGCAGTTGCCGCCGCCGGTATCGCCGCGGCCGCCGCAGGTACTTTCTTGCTCTTGCAGTCACAGAAAGCCAACCCCGAAATTGCTTCCGATATCTCTGCACTGGAATCGGATTTGAATGATCTGCGCAGCAGCTTCGACTTCTCGGACGTGCAGTCCGAGGTGGCCGAACTGGATGCCGACATCAACCATGCTTTGAATTTGCTGGAAAGCGCGCGTGACAAAGGCTACGCCTACCAGTCTGACCTGGAAGACCTGGCCTATCAGGCTGCCAGCCGTTGGGAAGAGGTTGCCGACGGTGTGTACGATAAGATCGAGCAGCAGGCTGGTTTCTGGGCGGGTAATCTGAACGGCGTCGACCGCCAGGTGCAGCAGCTCAATGCCAGCCTGAACAGCGCCTCTGCCGCCGCGGTTGCCAAAGTACAGCGGGAAGTCGACCGCGCCCTGAACGACCTGCGCCAGGCCGAAAATACGATTGAAGCCGTGTATGAAGACGTGCAAACCCAGGTGGCCGAATTGACCGGACGGCTGACCAAGATCCACTGGGCATTGACCGCCCTGGACGAGGCCACTTTCAACCTGGATAGCAAGGAAGACCTGGTGATGGCCGTCGCCGCCCGCTGGGATAAAGAAGGTAAGGACGATCCCGAAGGCGTGCTCTACCTGACCAGCCAGCGTTTGGTCTTCGAGCGCAAGGAGAAGATCGCCACCAAGAAGGTGCTTTTCATTGCCACCGAAAAGGAACTCGTGCATGAAGTCGTGATCGATGAAAAATTGGCGGATGTGAACGGCGTCAAGGGCAACAACAAGGGCGTCTTCGGCCACCAGGATTTTGTCGAGGTCGACTTTGCCAACAAAGAATTGAAGAATGTCGCCTTCCACCTCAAGGGGCAAGATGCTGAATATTGGGTCAAGTTGATCGGGGACGCCAAATCCGGCAAGATCGAGGACGACCGCGCTACCGGCTCCGGCCTGTCTTACGCCGATCTGACCGGTGAGGTCACCCAGGCCGACATTATGGCCGCGCAAAACGAAGTCAATGCCCTACAAGATGAAATGATGCTCAAGGCTTCGGAGAACGAACTGGCCGAATTGGAGAACGCCGTGCGCTCGCTGGAACGTGATCTGGCCGATCTGCGCAGCCGCGGCTATGCCGTTGAAAAAGCGCTGGAAGCGGACATCGCCGTGCTGGCTTCGCAATGGGACAGTATCAAGGCGCGTTCCGAGACCACCATCGCCCACCAGACCAAAGTCCTGGGCGAGCAAATGCAGGCTATCCAGGCCAAGATGGCTGAACTGGCCGGGAAGAGCGCCAACCTGGCTGCCGCCCGCCCCTTGTACGTGGCGCTCAAATCGGCGATTGCTTCTGCGGAAGCGCAGGCTGACGCGGCTGAAGATACCGTGCTCGACCAGTACGACGAATATGCCGACGAGGTCGAAGCCCTGGATGCCCATCTGGATTGGGTGGATTGGATGCTGGACGCGGTTTCGACCGCTTCCTTCCAGTTGCTGGCAACCGAAAGCGGCGTGGCCGCCGTCGAAGCGGTTTGGGAACGCCCCGGTTTGGAACCGGAGAACGGCGTGTTGTTCCTGACGGACCAGCGCCTGTTGTGGGAAGACCGGGTTGGCGATTTTGAATTGAAGGTCGACGTACCCGCTGCCCAGATCGAGTCGATAGCCGAAGAGGCCGATGAAGAGACTGGCGCGGAAACGCTGGTGGTCAACTTTGCCCCTGGTAGTGCGCCGGTCAACACCGGGCGTTTTGCGCTGGCGATGCCGGTCGCTGAGATGTGGGTGCAGATGGTTGGCAGGGCGCGCGCCGGGGATTACGCTTCCGACCGCGCCATTGAAATCGACGAGGCCGATCTGGAACGCATCCGTAACGCCCCCCAGCAATGTGATAACTGCGGTGCAGCTTTCACGGCACCGATCTTGCGCGGCCAGACTGAGATCACCTGCGAATTCTGCGGCGTGGTCACGCGCATCTAAACCAAGGAAACTGTTTTGCAAGGATCAGATCGGAAAGAATCGAAACATATGGAAGTTGGTTCGCTGCTCTACCAGCGCTACCGCATCCAGGAAGTGCTGGGGCGGGGCGGTATGGGTGCGGTCTACCGCGCCGTAGACGACAGCCTGGGCGTACCGGTCGCCGTAAAAGAGAATTTCTACGTCGAAGAAGAAGAGTACGCCCGCCAGTTCCGGCGCGAGGCCACCATCCTGGCGAACCTGCGCCATCCCAATTTGCCGCGCGTGACCGACCACTTCGTGATCGAGGGCCAGGGCCAGTATCTGGTGATGGACTTCATTGAAGGCGAAGACCTGCGCCAGCGCGTCGACCGTATGGGGGCGCTGCCGGAGAGGGAAGTGTTGCTACTGGGTGTGGCCGTGGCCGATGCCTTGAATTACCTGCACACGCTTAGTCCCCCGGTCGTGCACCGTGACATCAAGCCGGGTAATATCAAGGTCGACCCGCGCGGCAACGTTTACCTGGTGGACTTTGGCCTGGCGAAATTGATGCAGGCCGGGCAAGAAACCACCACCGGGGCGCGTGGTCTGACCCCGGGCTACTCCCCGCCGGAGCAGTATGGCAGCGCGCGCACCGATCCGCGCTCCGACATTTATGCCCTGGGGGCGACGTTGTATGCCGTGTTGACCGGTTTCCCGCCGGAAGACGGTCTGGCGCGCGCCATGAACCAGGCCACGCTCACGCCGGTGCGCGAGCGCATCCCCGGTGTTTCCCGCCGGGCGGCGCGCGTGATCGAAAAGGCAATTGCCGTGCAGCCTGAGGATCGCTACCGTAACGCGGCCGAATTCCAGCAGGCGCTGCTGGAAGCCAGCGATACCGTCAGCCGCCAGGTGGCGGCCGGTGATGTGACCGTGGCCCCGCCGCCCGACGAAACGATTGTGAGTGCTGGAGCGACGATCAAGCAGGTCAACCTGGATATGGCCGCGCCCACTTTCCAGGCCCCGGCTTACCCAACCAGCTACCCGGCTGGGCAGCCGATCTCGCGCCCTCGGCCGCGCCAGGGTACTTCGTGGATTTTCATCCTTTTGTTGGTTCTGGGCGGGATGCTGGCGCTGGTCGCCGGTGGTTTCTTCCTGTTTCCCTTGCTGTTTGACGATGATACTCCAACCGCCGTGGCAGAAGTCGAGGCCACGGCAACCTTTACGGCTGCCGCGCCGACCGATACGCCGGGCGCGGGAGGCGGCGAAGTCGTGGTTGTTGCCGAAGCCAGCAATACCCCCGAGCCTGAAGCGGGACCTACTGCTACCGAGGAACCTTCGCCCACCCCGGCGCAAACCCCGGTGGGTGGTGGCTTAGGAAAGATCGCTTTTGCTTCTTACGAGGTCGGGCAGCGTCCGCAAATCTGGACGATGAATTTGGATGGCTCTGACCTGACTCAGATCACCAACGAAGCTTCCGGGGCTTGTCAGCCCGACTGGTCGCCGGATGGCACCCAGTTGGTGTTTATCTCGCCGTGTACGAAGAACGTTGAATCTTATCCAGGCTCGAGCTTGTTCATCATCAATGCTGACGGTACTGGATTTTCACCGCTGCCCTCCAACCCGGCCGGGGATTATGACCCGGCCTGGTCACCGGATGGCAGCCTGATCGCCTTTACCTCCCTGCGTGACGGCCGCCCGCAGATCTACGTGATCGATGTGGCGACCCGGGAAGTACGCTCATTGTCGCAGAACCGGGCGACCGACTTCCAGCCAAGCTGGTTCCCGGATGAGCCGCGCTTGCTGTTTGTGACCACGCGCGCCGGCCCGACCCAGATCTGGTATATGGATATCGACGATAATATGAATCCGGATGTAGTCACGCGCACAGCCGAGACCCTGGGCGACCGCTACCGCAACTTTACCCCAGTCATCTCCCCGGATGGCGATACGATCATCTTCATGCAGGATGCTGGTTCATTACCCTATCTAAAGGCGACGACCTGGGAGGATGGCTCAAAAGATCGCGGTTGGTACGAAGACCGCGTTACTGACAACCTTGCTCCCATGCAGGAACCGGATTTCTCCCCGGATGGGGTCTGGATCGTGTTTGGGAGTAATCCCAATGGGGATAACCATGATATTTATAGGATGACGGTTGGCGGGACAGGCCTCGAAC
>JBNKDB010000023.1:0-4597 GCA_050288045.1 Anaerolineales bacterium
GCGGCGTACTCGCCGGTGGTGATGTCCACATAAGCCACCCCAGCACGCTTGTCATCCACGGCCACGCTGACCAGGTAATTATTGGCATCCCCCGGCAGCAATCCCGGTTCCACGATCGTGCCCGGCGTAACGATGCGCACGACTTCGCGCGGCATCAACCCACCGACCGGCGTATCGCCAACCTGCTCACAGATCGCTACGTGGTGCCCGGAATCGATCAACCGTGAAATGTAATTCTCCATAGCATGATAGGGTATCCCGGCCATCGGTACGCGCGTCCCTTTGCCAACATTGCGCCCAGTCAGCACAATATCTAATTCTTCCGAGACGAGCTTGGCATCTTCATCGAAGGTTTCGTAGAAATCTCCCAAGCGGAAGAACAAGATCGTATCTTGATACTGCTTTTTGATATCCAGATATTGCCTGCGGCTAGGGCTTACGTCATCTTTTTTCGCCATGTTTCCCATTCTAAAGTCAGGGTGCGTTTTCGGCAAGTGAATAGCTGCCGAGATGCGCGAAAACGTCCACAAGTGTTTCCTTTTTTCTAACAAATCGTTTATAATGAAGCCACTATATATTCGACGAATGGAGGTTTTTCAGTTATGGCTAGTGTAACATATGATCATGTATCAAAAGTTTTTGGGGATGTGATCGCAGTTAACGATCTCGATATTCAAGTAGAAGACAAAGAATTCCTGGTGTTGGTTGGACCTTCCGGTTGCGGTAAGACCACGGCGCTCCGTTGCCTGGCCGGACTGGAAGACGTAACCTCCGGGAACATCATGATCGGCGACCAGGTCGTCAATGATGTCGCTCCGAAAGACCGCGACATTGCGATGGTGTTCCAATCCTACGCGCTATATCCGCACATGTCGGTCTACGACAATATGGCCTTCGGCCTGAAACTGCGCAAGACCCCCAAGGACGAGATCAAGCGCCGCGTTGAGAACGCTGCCGGCATCCTGGGCATCGAAATGCTGCTGGACCGCAAACCCCGCCAGCTTTCTGGTGGTCAGCGCCAGCGTGTGGCTGTCGGCCGCGCCATCGTGCGTGAACCGAAAGTCTTCCTGCTCGACGAGCCGCTCTCCAACCTGGATGCTAAACTGCGCGTCCAGACCCGTGCCGAAATCAGCAAGTACCACCAACAACTGCAAACCACCTTTATTTACGTGACCCACGACCAGACCGAGGCCATGACCATGGCTACCCGTATCGCCGTGATCAACTTTGGTGTGTTGCAGCAGATCGACACCCCGCAGGTGCTCTACGACACCCCCTCCAACAAATTCGTTGCCGGCTTCATCGGCTCCCCCGCCATGAACTTCTTCGACGCCAAGATCGTCAAAGATGGCAACAGCCTGTACGTCGACGGTGACACCTTCAGCGTGAAGATCCCCGACAAGCGCACGGCAACCTACCAGGATTACGTTGGCAAGCCGGTCGTCTTCGGTATCCGCCCAGAAGACATCCACAACCCGCAGTTCACCCCACCGGAAATCATCCCAGAACCGGTGGAATCGAAAGTCAATATTACCGAGTTGATGGGTAACGAAATCTTCACCTACCTGCTCACAGGCGACACCGAATACATCGCCCGCGTCGACCCGCGCTCCAACTGGAAAGTCGGCGACGGCGTCCAGGTTATGTTCAACATGGACAACATGCACGTCTTCGATAAAGAAACCGAGATGGCAATCCGCTAAACACCTGGTTTTGACAGATTAGTCTCTTCATCTCCCCGTGGCTCGCTTACCCAAGCATCTCACGGGGAGAATTTTGTTACCAACCTATAATTAAGAAGGAAAGCACTATGCCAAAAGAATATTTGAAAGATTTATTGATCCCCTCCGAGAGCAAGATTGTCCTGCTGGTCATGGACGGGCTGGGTGGCCTGCCCATGGAAGTTGGCGGCAAGACCGAACTGGAAACCTCCAAAACCCCCAATATGGACAAGTTGGCTGCCGAAGGCGAGCTCGGGCAAACCATCCCGATCCGCCCCGGTATTACCCCTGGTTCCGGCCCCGCTCACCTGGCGCTGTTCGGCTACGACCCCATCGTTTTTGACGTCGGGCGTGGTGCCCTGGAAGCCACCGGCGCAGGCATGGATTTCCAGCCTGGTGACGTTGCCGTGCGCGGCAATTTCTGTACCGTGGATGAAAACGGTCTGATCACCGACCGGCGCGCCGGACGTATCCCCAGCGAAGAATCTATCCATGTCGTCGAAAAACTGGCCAAAGTCAGCGTCCCCGGCGTAGAGACCAAGGTCAAGCTGGTCAAGGAATACCGCTTCGCGGTCGTGATGCGCGGTGAAGGCCTGAGCGGCGAGATCGCCGACACCGACCCACAGCGCACCGGCGTTGCCCCACTCCCCGCTATTGCTACCAATCCCAATTCCGAGAAGACCGCTGAATTGTTCAATCAATGGGTTGCCAAAGCCCGCGAAGCGATTGCCGACGAACCCAAGGCCAACTGCCTGACCCTGCGCGGCTTTGCCAATGACCCCGGCCTGCCGAAGTACAAAGACGTTTACGGTCTGCGGGCTGCCTGTGTGGCGGTATACCCGATGTATCGCGGCGTCTCCAACCTGGTGGGCATGGATGTCCAGAACTTTGAAGGCGAATATCCCGCCGATGAATTCAAGGCCGTCGCCGATGTCTGGGACGACTACGATTTCTTTTTCGTACACATCAAAAAGACCGACAGCATGGGCGAAGACGGTAACTTCGACGGCAAGGTCCACATTATCGAGAGCGTCGATGAAGCCCTCCCCGCCCTGATGGCTTTGAACCCGGATGTGGTCATCATCACCGGCGACCACTCCACCCCCGCCAAGATGCGCTCACACTCCTGGCACCCGGTGCCCTTCTTGCTGTGGTCCTCGCAATTCAACCGGGCAGATACCCAGCGCGAATTTGGTGAACGCGCCTGTGCGCTCGGCAGCCTGGGCACCATCCCGGCCACCGATACCATGTCCCTGGCGCTGGCGCATGCCGGACGCCTCCAAAAATTCGGAGCCTAAGCGCGTAAAAACAGTACCAGGAAGCCACCTTACCAAATTGCAAGCTTCCTAGTACTTGCGTTACAGACTTGTTACGTTTCTGAAACGGGATTTTAGAAAAATCTATGGCAAACTGAAGGTGCCATAGATTTTTTCTTTCTTATAAGCAAACAACGAGGCGAAATACAACATGGTCGACGCATCCAAAAACACGAAAACTATGCCATCCAGTGCGTTCTTAATCGTCAATAGCGAACTTTTTCCACTAGAACGTGAAGTCATCAACATTGGTCGTAAACTCGACAATCACATCGTAATCCATGACCCACGCATTTCCCGCAACCACGCCCAACTCCGGGTGATGGAAGGGCAATTTGTCATCCTGGATTTGAATTCTACAGGCGGCACATTTGTAAACAACCAACGGGTAACCAAAAGCGTGCTTTATTCCGGGGATTCGATTTCCCTGGCCGGGGTCATGCTGAAATTCGTTCAAGATGCCCCCAAGATCCTTACCACCGCCTTGGATCGAACCGGACCACTGCCGCCGTTGGGCTTCGAAGAACCACCGACACAGATCATGAACAGGAGTTCGCAGAACCCTGCGAAGTAGTAACCAAGCAATACAGCAGCATCCTCTCCTTTTGCTTGTCTACAACGCAATCCGCTACGTAGGCAAGCGCTTGGGCGCAAGCCCAGGCAAAAAAACCACCAACTGTCGCCTCCAGTTGGTGGTTTTACTTTTATACTGAGCAAGTTAGTAACATTTATATGCTTATGTAACGCAAGAATTTCACTCCTCGACAGCGATTGTGTATATAATGGACACATCGTCGGTAAATTCGAGGTTAAAAATCCACTTATCACGATTTCAGGGAGTACCCCCGTGCCGGACCATCTTCGCAAGAAGGTCGAAGAGAATACATATCTCGTCTTGGGCGATCAGGTCTACCAGCTTACCGCGCCAATCACCAACATTGGCCGCCGGTTGACCAATCACCTGGTGATCGAGAACAAGCACATCTCGCGCGTGCACGCCCAAATCCGGGAAGTGCGCGGCCGTTACTTTATCATCGACCTGAAATCAACCGGAGGAACTTTCGTGAATGGCAAGCGCATCGAGCAGTCTATGCTGCATCACGGGGATAAGATATCGCTGGCCGGGGTAATCGCCCTTTTCCGCCAGGAGAACACCGGCATGCTGGAGTACTCCGAAGAGTATACTTCTCCACTGGATGGATAAATCCATCACCTACGATACTTTCTTCCGCCCAAACACCACCCACAACGCGCCCCCGCCCGCCAAACTGAGCACCCCCAAAGCAATGAATACATCCCGCCAGAAACGGATCGGGAACAACCGGATCAGCGTATCGGAATAATTGAACAGCCAGGTATCGCCGCTAAAGAAGATCCGGTGGAAACCGGTAAACACGGCATCAAAACCCACCCCTACCCCAATCAGCAAAGCCAGGATAAAGAGCACCGTAGCCTTGCCACCATTCCCCAGCATACGTTTGAACTCAGGCAGCCAATCGCCGCGCCAGGCCCAGATACCCAATCCCAGCAGTGCAACCAAAATCCCGTACCACACCTTCA
>JBNKDB010000024.1:0-1741 GCA_050288045.1 Anaerolineales bacterium
CTTGATGTTATTGCGTAACTCTTGCTCGGCAACCTCGCGGTAGGTAACATCCAACATCACGGCTACAAGGCCCAGTACATTTCCCTCTGAATCTTGGTAGCGGGCTTTATGGACGATGAATTCGTGCTCTTTGCCGTCCGCACATTGAAAGGGAATTTGATAGGTCAAAAACTTTTGATCTTCGACCAAGTTTTTCTCACGTTCCTCTGTAGCCACTGCTAATTCATGTGCGACGATTCCCGGGAAATCGAACATGGTTTTGCCAATCACCTGATCTTTTGGCAAGCCAAAGATCAGGTCAGCGCACCTGGCGTTCAACCCTACAAATCGACCTTCCAGGTCTTTATAAAAGATCGGGCTTGGGGCAGTATCCAGGATGGTTTCCAACAGGCGCAATTGCCTCTGAAGTTCCGATTCGATTTCTTCGCGTTCCAATAACTCCAAGTCACTTTGGCGCTTCAAATCGCGCAGCAAACCGACTACAGTGCCAGCGACCACCAAAACAAAGGAGCCAGCCATAATTTGGACAGAGAGTATCCTATCCCATTCAACACCAACCATTTCATGTTCGAGGGTTAGATTAATAGCAATAAATAAAAAACTGCCAACAATACCCCCGCTCAAACCAAAGAGCCAGGCAATCACAACCAATGGTATCAACGAAAATGCTGTTACGGCACCACCTATCGAATCAAAAGCAAGCATGAATCCGCCAATATAGATACCCACTACAAGCAGGGAAATGCCCAACCGTCCCCATGTTGAACGGTTAACTAACCAGCCTTTGTCCATCAGGGATACTCTCTAGCAATAAAAAGTGTTGATTTATTGAATACACTAAATTGTGTCAAAGATGATAACTTAATCTAGCATTAAATCAGTCGATTGTCGATACGTAAAAACTTACATTTTAGTATATTATTTAAAGCCTACACAAATCCAACAATTCTTGAGGAGCTCGATATGGAACGTTATCGCGTAAAACCTGGTCAGACTATAAAGTTGCAAGATTGGGACCCCAACGATACCAGTGCCTTCGACGGGAGCAAATCGGCCGGGAAGAAACACCTGAAAACACTCAACGGTGAGATCGAAAGCCTGCAAGAACTACTCTACGCCGAGGATAAACATAAGGTGCTGGTGGTCTTACAGGGCATGGACACCAGCGGCAAAGACGGCACCATCCGGCACGCTTTCGAAGGCGTTAATCCGATTGGGGTACGCGTGGCGAATTTCAAAAAGCCGACGGATGAAGAACTGGCCCACGATTACCTGTGGCGCGTACACAAGCAAGTACCCACCAAAGGCGAACTGACCATTTTCAACCGCAGCCAATACGAGGATGTATTGGTGGTGCGCGTGCACAATTTGGTACCGCTGGAAGTGTGGGGTAAGCGCTACGACCAGATCAACGAATTCGAACGTATGCTGGCCGAAACCGGCACCACGATCCTCAAGTTCTACCTGCACATCGACAAAGCCGAGCAGAAGGAACGCCTGCAAGCCCGCCTGGACACCCCCGAAAAACTCTGGAAATTCAACCCTGGCGATCTGAAAGAACGCGCCTTATGGAACGAATATACCCAGGCTTACGAAGCGGCGCTCAACCAGACCAGCACAGGGTGGGCACCGTGGTATATTGTGCCCTCCAACCGCAAATGGTATCGCAATATGGTAGTCGCCACGGTAGTGAGAAACACGCTCCAAAGCTTGAATATGCAGCACCCCGAAAACGACGTCG
>JBNKDB010000025.1:0-6841 GCA_050288045.1 Anaerolineales bacterium
GCATCGCGGTTGGCGTCTTTGAGGTGGTCGGGGACGTTGCCAACGCCTTCTTCCTCGATCATCTGGAAGACCTTGAAATATGAAGTCGCCGTGTTCGATTTGGGCGCGGTGGATAGGTACAGCGTGGCGTGCACGATTGGGAAAATGCCTTCCGGCATGCCGACGTAATCGAAAGCCTGGGCGGCGGCATTGACGACTACCATACCCATTGGGTCGGCCAGGCCAATGTCTTCCCCGGAGAGGATTAGCAGGCGGCGGATGATGAAGCGCGGGTCTTCCCCGGCATAAAGCATCTTCGCCAGCCAGTACAGCGCCGCGTCCGGGTCGGAGCCGCGCACCGATTTGATGAAGGCCGAAATCGTGTCGTAGTGAGCATCGCCGTCCTTGTCGTACAGCACTGCCCGGCGTTGGATCGATTCCTGGGCGACTTCCAGGGTGATGTGGATCGTGCCGGCCTCGTCCGGGTGGGTAGACTCCACGGCCAATTCCAGGGCATTGAGGGCATTGCGGGCGTCGCCTCCGGCTACGTTAATGAGGTGTTCCAGGGCGTCCTCGTCAATCTTGACGGCGCGCGTGCCGAAGCCGCGTTCCTCGTCTTGGAGGGCGCTTTCCAGAATCAGGCGCACAGCCGGGGTTTCCAGTGGGCGTAGTTGGAAGACGCGCGAGCGCGAGACCAACGCGCCGATCACTTCGAAATAGGGATTCTCGGTGGTTGCACCGATCAGCGTGACTGTGCCGTTCTCAACGTGCGGCAGCAGGGCGTCTTGTTGGGCTTTGTTCCAGCGGTGGACTTCGTCCACGAAGAGGATCGTGCGTTTGTTGTACAGGCGGCGGCGTTCGAGCGCCTCGTCGACCACCTCACGCAGGCGCGGCTTGCCGTCCAGTACGGCCGAAAGCGTCTCGAAATGGCTTTGGGTCTGGTTGGCGATCACCATCGCCAGCGTGGTCTTGCCGGTGCCCGGCGGCCCCCACAGGATGATGGAGGAGAACAGGCGGTCAGCTTGAATGGCGCGTCGCAGCAGCTTGCCTTCCCCGAGGATTTCCTCCTGTCCGATATATTCATCCAACGTGCGCGGCCGCATGCGAGCCGCCAAAGGCGCTTCGGACCGCAGGGACTTTTTCATTTGGTAATCAAATAGATCGGACATGTCCTGATTCTACCATTGAACGCATGTTCTGTGTTTGGAATAAAGGGAAGGGGATGTAAATTAAAGTGACTATCGTTTTGCAAATCATATCGCTTAATATACAAAAAATGTATATTAAGCGATATGATTTGATGTTTTGTTAGCTTGAGATCGGAACTAGCGCCCCGGTCACATCGCCGTAATCCCAGCCGTCGATGCTGGGCGGCGTCACGCCCAGAGCAGTGAGCATGCTCTTGATCTGTTCGCGGTGTTCGGTGGCGTGGTTGATGACCTGTACCATCACCACCCAGGGGGCGACGAGGTGGCCGTTCGTGGTCCTGATCTGTGCTTTTTTTAGATGCTCGTTCTGCGGGTCTTGAGTCAACGCCATCAGGCTTTCCCCGCTGGAGCGGGCCAATGTTTGCAACTCATCGAAACTGGGGGTGGCTTTTTTGCGCGCTTCGACCGGCAGGATTATCAAGTTCAGGTAGCCTTGCTGGGCGCTGACCAGATGGAACAAGGTTTCCCGGATGCTGCCCAAAGCGGCACCTGCTGGTTCAGCGTCGAGTTGTTCGTCATTGAGTGTGGCGCAAATCTCGATGATCTGCTCATTGGCCCAGTTGTTGTGCTCGAATAATCTTGCCAGAATATTTTCGGTCATAAGGAACTCCTTCCCTGCTGCGGGGATATAGGGGGCCACTTTGGCCTCACCTGTATAGATGCAAACTATACCATCTTCTAGGCTGGATGTGAGCGATTGCTTTCGTTTCAAGGAGACGTTGATATAATCTTGCTGATGATATTCGTTTGGAAAAACTTGTTCCAATAGCAACTGCAAAGAGGAAAGCACAGATGGTGATCTTGATTGGTGGGATTGGCTGTACGGGCAAGACCTGGCTGGCAAGCCATTTGATGAAACAAACTAATATCCCTTACTTCCCTTTGGATCACTTGATGATGGGAATCTACCGGGGGATGCCAGATTGTGGGTTCTCACCGATGGACGATCAATTTGTGTTAGGGGAGAAAATGTGGCCGGTTATCAAGGGGATGATTATGACCAATGTGGAAAATGAGCACAACATCATCCTGGAAGGTTTTCAATTGCTGCCGCACTTGCTGGATGATTTTCCCCCTGAATACCTGGATCACATTCTGTCAATTTTCCTGCTGCATTCAGAACGGTACCTGAAGGAGAATTTCGGTCAGAAGATCATCAAGCATCGCAACGCGATTGAAAGCCGCGGCGATCTTGATGACGTTACCCAGGATGACATGATCGCGGCGACGCGGCGCTTGAAAACGCAGTGCATTACGCATCAGGTTACCTACTTTGAGATCGAGGATGATTTTGATGCCAGCATGCAAGCCGCCACCGATTTTGTGTTGGCGAATTTAGGTGTATAACGTTGCCGCCGCCATGATTGGTCAAATTGTTATGGCGGCGGCAAAATCCATTTGGTCAATCCTCGGGGAGTAGATAGCTTTCCAGCGCGGGACTGAAATTGAAAGCGTTTTGGAGCTTCTGGTACTGTTCAGTTAGTTGAGCGACGTCATTCCTGTGCCCTTTTTGGGCTCGTAACATGATGTTTTTATCCGTGTAGCGAGAAGAAGCGAATTCAATGATGTCGACTTGATAGCCATGCATTTCAAGCAGCATGGCGCGCAGCGCATCTCCAACCATGTAGGCCAGTTTTTCCTTGAAGATTTGATGCCGGGTGATGCCGGTGTAGGGATGCCCTTTCATCTTTTTGATATTGGTATGCTGGCAGCAAGAAACCGAAAGGATATTACGCGCTTCGGTTTGCAAACCCAGGTAGAGCATTTTGTCCGTGGCCGAATCGCAAGCGTGTAACGAGTACACCATGTCGGGATGTCCATCGTACACATAATCAGCAATATCACCGGTATGGAAAAATATGCGCTTGAATTCGAGCGCTTCGGCGCGGCGCCGGTTGTTCTCCATCAAGGATTGGTTGATATCCAGGCAATGGATCTGTACTGGCCTTTTTTCGATCTGGGTATAAAAATAGTAGACCAGGAAACTTAAATAGCAGTTACCTGCTCCGCAATCAATGAAAATCAGTTCACGCTTTTTGGAGTACTTGCGAACCTGGGCATGGATGATTTCCAGATAGGAAAGAATCTGCCCGATCTTGGCAGTTTTGTCTTTCCCCGATTGTTGATTTTGATCTTTGAGTCTGATCTTTTGAAAGAAAAGATTGAGAGACTTCTGTATTTCTTGCTGGTGAAACATTGCTACCTCCATAGCGCTGTTGGAAGTGAGCAATGTCTGAGATTGTAAGAATACAGAATTTAAGGTTGGTTTATGCGAATGACCATACTGTACTGTAGATATAACCGTATCAAAGACTTGCCTCACTTCCTCGTAGGAAAATTGCATCCAAATGTCCCGCGTGTAATGGCTGGGATGTGTGCTCATTCCCGCGGTAGGCGGGAACCAACACCCGATTTGGATTGGTGAGACGATTGATTTGTTTTACGGGTTTTCTACAGTCCCGACGCTGCTCGCATAAAGCAGTGACGGGGATGGCAACTCCTTATTACTTGTGGTTGTAACTAAAAATAATCCGCCAGGATTTTATCACTTGTGGGGGAACTGTCAAGCAAGAATGTAAAACGCTCCAGTTTTTGCTGGAGCGTTTTGATAAGGTTCCTCACTACATCGGTTCTGCGGCGACAACTGCATGCGATCGTTTCTTCTTTTTGGAGTTCATGCGTTTGGAGATGATCCATTCAGCTACGGCCAGGTTGATGACCCAGCCAGCGCCCATCAGCAGCGCCCGGGGAAATTCACTTGGTGTGCCGAAGAAGATGAACCAGGGCAAGTGAGTGAGCACCTGCGTGCCCGCGCCCAGGCCGATAGCGTAAGCCCGCAGCATCCAGACGCCGTGCCGGACGTAGTTTCGCTGCCGGATGGCGACCACCGCCAGCAGGATAGACACCAGCATGGCTGATCCAAATGCGAGGCGCTGCCAGTAGAGGAATACGCCATCGCCTTCCGGCCAGGGGTAGGATAGGGTCATCCACAGCCCCGAAAGCGCCGCGATCAGACCAGCAGGGACCAGCATCCAGCCAGAGATACGGTGGAATTTGTGTCGCCGTAGGCGAAAACCGCGTGCAAACTGGAATGCGCCCAACAGCGAATATAGGCTGACGCTCAGAATGTGCAGTATCACCGGTAGGGGCGCTGCGAAAAAACGGGCATTGTCGGGGGTGATCTCCGCTCCCGTACTTAACTCGGTCAGGCGGGCAGCCCCCGCGGCGATCGGAACGACGCTGAGTAAGATCAATCCGGCGGGGATGAGCCATTCTTTTTTGTTGCTACCAATCTTTGTTTTCATGTTTTCTCCTTACCAATAATTTCAACGGTTAGTGGGGTAAATCGGCTTGCTTTTACTTAGACCCCGTTTCGGAGTCGGCGTCATAAGAGAATACTTCTTCTAACGGCACGCCAAATACTTGTGCGATGCGGAAAGCCAGTTCCAGGGAAGGGGAGTATTTTTCCTGTTCCATGGCGATAATCGTTTGGCGGGTGACGCTTACCTTTTCAGCCAATTGCTGCTGGGTCATCTCGTCGTGGAAAAAGCGCAGTTTACGGATGTTGTTCTTGATGTTGGATTTGCCCATCTTAGAACCCCCTGCGATAGAGTACCAGCCGGGTAACGTCGCCCACGATCTGGGCGGCAACACCGAAGAAGATCAGCAAGCTGAACATCAGCAATGCGGGCTGCCCAAGAGCGAAGGTCAGCATGGCTGCAGAAGCGCCCAGCGAGTACACGGTGTAGGTGATGCGGGTACCCTTCAAGTCGATCAGTTCGTCGCGTTCATCTTTCACGTCTTCGAGCTTCGGGTCCTCGCTGCCTGTCCTGATGGCCTGGATGATCGTGGAAATTACGTGGGTGAGCACGGTACCAATGACGGTGACAACGACCGCCAGTACAATGATCACAATCCAAACGCGAAAGACGTTTTGTGAAGTGAAGCGCTCGGTCAGGAGCAGTTGCGTCATCCGGATCAGGTAGAAACCCAAGATCAGGCTGAAATTGACCAGGGAAACGGTGATATTTTTCTGTTGAAATGACATATTTACCTCTTTTTGTAACTTGAAATTTACATTTGGTAATAATTAGCTTACAAATAGTAATATATTTTTTACATCATGTCAAGAAAATTTTACGTTTTGAGGTTATTGCAGTTTTCCAAGGCGCTACGAATCCTCGTTCAAATCATGTGTAAGATAGAACCGATAAGATCAATTGGAGATCATGGCACCTTTACCGTTGGGGAGTGAAACGGTATAATTTGCTCGTTGGTTGGGGAGTAGCATTCTGCCAAAAGGCAGACGAGATTGCGTCAATACGGAGATAAGGGGCTCCCGCGATCTTGAGCGCTTCCAGCGAATTTGCGAGACCGCCACATTTATGTGGTGGTCTTTTTTTATCGAGGAGAAGTATAGTGCGCGGAGTAAATCAACGCGGAGAAATTAGCCAAATCCGCTTAAGTATGTCAACCGGCTATTTGATTCCCTGCGATGGCGGGTATATGCAAATCGATACGGGGTATGAAAGCTGGGATCGATTGTTAGAAGCAGACGCCATCTGAGCGAGGTAGTGATGAAAATCAAAAAATTGCTCAAAGGAATGCTGTTGGCGGCGGGTGCTTTGGCTGTTTGGGAATACGGTTCCACCTGGAGAGAGAAGCGAAAGTTCGCCAGCGGTGCTGATTATTGGCAGGATTATTACGACCGGTCAACGATAGAATTCGCGGCAAAAAACCTTCAGGTGCATACCCTTGTTTCCACCGGGGTCAAAATCCACATCGACGTTTACCCGGCTGAAAAACCCAACGCGCCGGTGGTTATCTTTAACCACGGCGCGGCAGGCTATTGCCGGCTGTTTGTAGGCCTTGCCCAACGCTATCACCAACGTGGGTATACGGTCGTGCTGCCTGACCAGCGCGGTCAAGGGTTATCGGGAGGACGACGTGGTGACTATACCATTGCAGAGTGCACGCAAAACATCCTCGACGTCGCCGACTGGGCTAAAACACAGTTTGGTGGCCCGCTATTTTTAGCCGGGGGAAGTGTTGGGGGTGCTTTGACCTATTATGCTGCCAGCGCAGGTGTGCCCGTGGAAGCCATCACTTGCCTGAACCTCTTCGATTTTGGTAACGGCAGCGACGGTTTACGAATTTCCCGGCTGGCACCTATCGTCAGGTATCCACAATTAGCGCGCCTGTTGCGGGTAGGATTTGAAGGACTGAAATTCCTGTACGGGTTACGGTTGCCATTTAATTGGTTTGGCGCTTTTGACAAATTGATGGATGCCCGTGACGCTGCGTTTCAAGCCCAATGGGATGCTGACCCCATCCCACCACGCCTGATCAGCCTGCGGGCATTGGCCAGCAATTTGAATACCAGGCCGGTAGTCCCGTTTGAATGTAACAAAATTCCAACTTTGGTGATTAACCAAGCACTGGATCAAATGGTTGAGCCTGCGGTCACTCAAAGGAATTTTGCTAGGCTGGCTGGTGAGAAGCGTTATCTGGAAATTCCCTTTGGGCATTGGTCCAATCAACCCGAGTTTTGGGATTGGATTGTTGAAGAAAGTGATCGATGGTTTCAACGCCATGTAAAAGGATTTGAGGAGTAATTGATGGAAGGTAATCTGGTTCAAACAACAAAGAGAGCA
>JBNKDB010000026.1:0-3264 GCA_050288045.1 Anaerolineales bacterium
AGGCCTGGGCGGCGCGCTGCGGGTTATCGAGTTGCAGGGCGCATTGGGCAACATCATACAGGTCACCGGCGGTCGGGGAAGATTGGCGGGTGATGATGCCCTCCAATTCCTCCAGAGCGGCCTGCCACTCGCTGTTTGCCATCAGGCTCTTGCTCAACTGGCGGCGCAGGTTGGCCTGCTCGGAGGAAAGCGCCACTGCCATGTGGGCAGCCTGGACGGCTTCGGCAGATTGCCCGGCGGCCAACCGACCCTTGCTCAAGAAGTGCAGCATCTGGGCATTGTTGGGCTGTACTTCCAGGGCGAGTTCTGCCGCCCGGCTGGCGTCGATTGGCAGGTCTAGTTCGAGTAACAGTTTCACCAACGGCTTGAGTGTGTCCAATTCTTTTGCGCCAGCTTTTTTCTTGCTCTGGGATTTTGCGGTAGCTTCCAGTGCCTGACGGGCCATCATCTGGGCCTGGTTCTGGTCGCCGGTTTGCTGGGCCAACGTTGCTGCCGAGAGCAGCGCAGCCGGATCGTGTTTGTTCGGCTTGATCGTGGCAGAGGCATCGAAATTCTTCGGCGGGATCAACTGGCCGGTGTTCAGCCGGGCCAGCACAATATCTGAAAAGGCATTGGGGGAAAGCGCGTCCATCTCGGCCGCTTTTTCCAGGGCAGCCAGGGCGGTTTCGGAATCGTTATCGTTCGCAGCGGCCTGGGCCAGGTGAGCGGTCAGTTCGGCTTGTAAGCGCCGGGAAGCGCTCCAGGCGGCGTTGAGCAGCGGCATGGCCTGGTTGTGTTCCCCGCTGATCTGGTACATTTCCGCCCGGTCCAGCAAGACCTGAACTTCTTCCATGTTGGCCGGTTCAGTCTCAGTATCGTAAATGGCTTCGGCGAGCATGTGACGCGCCAGCAGTTTGGCAACGATCGGCCGTTGGTTATTGAGATAGCGCAAGACGGAGAGTTGGGCCTTGATGGGATGGTAGCAAAGCAGGTTGGATAGACTGTCCACCAGTTTGCCGGGCAGGATCGGATTACTCAACATGGCGTGCAGCCCCAGCAGCATATATTCGTCTGGGGCATTTGCTGCTACCAACACAGCGATCAGGTCGGCAGGATCGGGCAGCATGCCGTAAAGGCAGGCCAACGGTGTACGCCAGCTTGTCAATGGCGCGGCGTTCAAGTTTGCGGCCAATTCTTCCCACGAACCGAGCAGGCGTCTGCGTTCGCGGAGGGACAACGCCAACAGACCGGCCTGGCTCAAGGTCATGTTTCCGTCTTGATTTCCCTTGACCAGGTCTTCGAAGGCACAGGCGGCCATGTGGCGCAGCTTGTCATCGATGGCTTGCAAAGGGGAGGCTTGCAGCGTTTCCAATGTTACCGGGCGTTTAATTGCCAATAAGGCCAACCCGGCCGGACTCCAGGCCACCGGGTTGTTGCCAATGGCTTGCAGGGCTTCCTGATAAAAACTCTCGCTTTGCAGGCTTTCCCAGATGACACGATCCTGGCGAAGTGCGGCCAGCACCCATGACCAGCTCGACTCGGGGATGGTGTGTTTGAGTTGTTGGATGAACGGCGTCACCTTCATCTGCGCTCCCCTATATCGGCCAGTTGATTTGCAGCACCAACCAATAGGAAGCTGCCATCAACGCCAGGCCGGTAATGATCAGGAAGATGCCGATCCCGGCCGCGGTCTTGACCAGGCTGTTCATCTCTGAAAGCAGGATCGAGGCGTTGCCCACCAGTCCGGCAAGATCGTCGGCAATACCTTTCTGGGTGAGGCTGGTGGCTTCCTGCGTAATTGATTTTACCTGCCTGCCCAGGGCTTTCGTGATCAGGATAAAGACGCCCAGGACGAAGGTGCCGAAACCGAGAAAGAACAGCGAACCTGCCATGAGCAATAAGATGTCGTTCATTACGAGTGTATTCATGCCTGCCTCCTCTTCTGTGAGAACAAGTTGTTGGTAATGTTGCAAGTTGTATGCCGGAATTTTGGGAGAAGATGAGAGATTGCAGGGTGCGGGATGCAAGGTGCAGGATGCAAAAGTTGGATTGCAAGATGCGGGCCGATCGAGTTATGAATTAGGAGTTAGGCGGCTTTGTTAGAGATTGCGTCGTTCATGCTTCTCGAATCACGCCCCACGTTATACGATTTTTGAATACGCCCACGTTTCTCGTTTCACGACTTACGTCTGCCCGCTTCTCACTGCCAACTGTATACTGCATACGGTCTACTGTAAACCATTGACGAAAACGCCCAAGCAGGCTAAAATTTCTCCCGCGTCTGAGGCGTCTTCCGTCTGGAAGGCGGCTTTTTTTGCCTGATAGCGACGAGATGCTGAAGACATAAATATTCTGTAGGAGCGAGGGTAACCTGATTCGATCAGGTGAGAGGCGTTCCGAGGGAAGGTGAAATCTATTATGGCTGAAAAAATCGTACTAAAGGCTTCGAGCCGAGAACTCATCGGTAAGCAAGTCAAAGTCCTCCGCCAGGAGGGCAAACTTCCTGCTGTGCTCTATGGTAAGGAAGTTGGTTCACTCAGTATCGTGCTTGACCTGCGCGATGCCAGCAAGGTGCTGCGTGGAGCGTCTTCTTCGACGCTGATCGTTGTCGACGTCGATGGCAAAGAGTACACCACCCTGGTGCGTGAGCGCCAGCGCGATGTGCTCAAGGACTACTACACTCACATTGATTTCCAGGCTGTGTCATTGACCGAAACCGTGCGTGCCAGCGTGGCGATCATCCTGGAGGGTGAAAGCCCAGCTGTAGATTCTTACGGCGCATTGGTCGTATCCGGTATCGACTCGCTGGATGTGGAAGCGTTACCCCAGGACTTGCCGGAGAATATCACCGTCGATGTCTCCGCTTTGGCTGAGATTGGTGACACGCTCTACGTGAAAGACCTGGTATTGCCCAAGGAAATTAATGTGCTGACCGATTTGGAAGAATTGTTGGTCGTGATTAGTGCTCCTGAGGCAGTTGAAGAGGAAGAAGAAGTGGAAGAGGGCGAAGAACTCTTCGGCGAAATGGAAGAGCCGGAAGTCATCGAAAAAGGCAAGCAAGAAGAAGAGGAAGAATAAACCCTTGTTTTGCAACCAAACAGCTCCACGAAAACTCGTGGAGCTGTTTTTTTAATGCTAGGATTTTCTATGTAATTGGGGAAAAATATATTAAAGATGCCCGCTCAACAGATTGCGCATTGGTTTGAAAACCATTTGGACTAAATAGTGTCCCATGATGTCAGCAGAATAAGGTTTGCCATCTTCCAACCATAATTTCATCATCCC
>JBNKDB010000027.1:0-1989 GCA_050288045.1 Anaerolineales bacterium
CGCGCGTCGACCTGGCCGAGGCTTCGGCCTATCTGCAATTGGAGCAAGGGGGCGACGAGATGGTTGGCAAGCGTTATGACCTGTTCCCCAATAGCGTGGTAAAGATCGGCCGCGACCGGAGGCAGGTCAGCCTGGTATTCGATTTGAACTCGCCACAGAGTGTAGTCAGCCGGGTGCACTGTGAGATTGGGAGCAAGGGAGCCGACCATTACTTCGTCCGCGATCTAGGCTCGACCCACGGCACCTTCGTGAACGCGGCGCGGGTTGCCCCACATAAGGAATTCAAACTCAAAGAGGGCGATAAGATCACTCTGGGTTTGGTGGAGCATGGTGGCGTAGTGCTCTCGTTCCATATCGTGCCGCAAATGCCAGAGGACGAGCCCTTTTTGTATGGCAAGGACAATGAAGACCTGACCCGGATTTCAGGGGAGTATCCGGTGGTGACGGATCTGCAACAACCGGATGAACGTGATACCGTTTTGCCGGATGATGGGGGCGAAACCCAAAGCGGCAGTTAAATCTTGCCGGTCAACCTCTCGAAGTCTTCAACCAACTTGGGGCGCACCCAGTTCTCTTGATCTTTGGTGGGGTATTGGCGGTAAGTGCACTCGATGATCATGATCAGCCATAGATAGATGTTATAGAGCGTACGCCGGACTTTGGCGCTGGGGGTTGCCAGCAGATCCAGGCCATAGCCTTCGTAAAAGGCCGGGTTGTCGCCAAAGGCCCCAAAGTTGACTTCCATCAGTGGGTCACCCCATAAGGCGCGTTCGAAATCGAGAATACCGGTGATTTGCTTGGTGTCGGGATCGATGAAGATGTTGCCATCCCATAAATCCCAATGCACCAATACCGGCTGGGTGATCTCATCGAGTACGGCATAATGTTTGGGCAATTCTTTGGAAAGCATGTCGTAGGGCACGGGCAGCTCTACCCCGGCATCGCGGCCGTCCTGCAAGACCAGTTCGAGCATGGTGCTAAAGGCTTCCCGCCAGGTGGAGAAGTGGTATTCAGGCTGCGTGAAGTAGCCAAAATAGGGGCCGCGGATGGCGTTCATCTGGCGTAAATATTCGCCGGTGCGAAAGTCGATGGCGTGCTGTTCTGACTCCGATAATTCCTGACGCAGTTTATGCAGTCCAATTCCGGGAATATAGCTCATCAAATAATAGTCGTTGTCGATCAGGCGGCGCGAAGTATCGTAGGTAAAGATTTCGGGCAAGGGGATATCGGTTTCAGCGCCAACCAGGCGCATGGTTTCGACCTCGGCCTGCATGATGTTGTTTTCATAACGCAGCACGCGGATGTGATCGGACGGGGCCACCTTGAGCACGGAGTTTCGGCCGTCGAGTAGCTCGATCAGGTAAGCGGCGTTGTACATGCCATCAGTCAATTCGGTATATTGGTGGATGGTTGCCTGTGCGCCGTAATGGGCGGCGACCAACGTTTGCGCGGTTTCAAGCGTGATGGGGGTTTTAGAGAGCGCTTCCATGTTTGTCCTTTGGAGGATGTTGCCGAGAGGTTAGGCGATTTCCAGCATTTCTAAGAATTTGGGCAGCGGGTAGCGATCCAGGCGGTCGACGATCAGGTCGGCTTGTTGGAGCGCTTCGGGAGGATTGGTGGTGGTTACGGCCAGGCATTTCATCCTGGCTGCTTTTGCTGCCGTTACCCCCGCAATCGCATCTTCGACGACGAGGCAGCCGGTTGGTTCGGCCCCGAGGTTGGCGGCTGCGGTCAGGAAGACGGTCGGGTCGGGCTTGCTGGGCAGTTGGTGGGCAGAGACGATGCTGCCAAAATAATGGCAAATTTGTAGTTCATCGACCAGCGCATCGATGTTAGCCTGTGGAGCAGACGAGCCGATGGCCTGGGGCACGTTGGCAGCATGCATGAATGCCAACCATTCTGCCACACCCGGCAGCAGTTCGGCTTGGCCGCGGATCGCCTCCCGGTAAATAGTTTCTTTTTAGGTATCGACTTCGGCCAGAAAATCAG
>JBNKDB010000028.1:0-11247 GCA_050288045.1 Anaerolineales bacterium
CGGCATAACTGCACACCCAGGAACCAAACATTTGCAGAATGTCGGCTTCCGTCCCAGCCGGCAAGGCAGTCTGTAAGGTCTGGATATAGGTATCGTAATCGAAAGTTTCGAAGCTGATCACCACGTCAGGGTTGGCTTCCATGTAGCTCTCTGCCAGAGCTGCAAGGCCCTCGTTAAAAGCATCATTTTGATGCGTCCAAACCCGCACGGTAACTGCGTCTTCAGCGGCCGGTCCAGCATCGGCCGGAGCACCGCCACCACAAGCCCCCAATCCCAAGGCTGCGATAGCCAGTAGCGCGAAAAGAACCAATAGATTTTTCTTCATCCTCATCTCCTTAAATTGATGGTTGAAAATTGTGATCGATATAAGCTTTTACGTTCCGCGATACTTCCTCCTTCCCGGTGACTCCTATCTCTTAGACAGCGTAGAAAGGTGAACGACAGCATCAAGATTGTTAGGTTTATCTGGATCCAATCCTTTTGAAATCGAACGATAATAAGCAAATAATTGCAAGGCAGGTAAATACAACCCGGCGCGCGCCCATTCCGGCAAGCCCGTTTCCAACAGCGTCAAATCGCCAATCTCATCCAGACCGGGATACGGCTTTTCGCTTAGCGACCAGATCCGTGCCCCTAAAGCGCGCATATCTTTCATTACATCTACTTCGTGAGCCAGTGCCGACTCGGAGAGTAAGCCAACCACCAGCGTGCGCTCGTTGACCATCGACATCGGCCCATGCCGGAAATCGAGGGTTTGATAGGCTTCGCTGTAGCTCAGGGACATTTCCTTCATCTTCAACATCGCTTCGCTGGCGAGGCCATATAAATACCCCGATCCCAGGAAGAAAATGCGCTCGATCTCCAAATCTGTCCCCAACACCTTCGCCAGGTCTTCATACGCAGCCAACACACGGCCAACGCCAGGGGGCACAGCCGAGAGCAAATCCAGGTCTGCTTCGCCGAGATGACCAGCCAAGGCCTGGCTAAGCAGCAGCATGCTGGCGAAAGAGCGCGTTTGGGCAATGCTTTGCTCCTGAGCGGCATCCACTGCCAGACTGAGATCGGCCAACCCGGCCAGGGGACTCTGGCTGTCGCAGGTGATCGCCAGCACTTTGCCACTGGTGACTGCCCGAAAAACAGGAATCGCCTGGAGCGTTTCGGTGGTTTCCCCAGAACGGGAAAGCGCCACCAGCAGCATCGATTTGTTTTTGGGATAAACGATTTCCGGGAATAAGGCCAATTCCGAACCAGGATAGCAGGATGCTGGCATACCGGTCAGCGCTTGGAAGAGCGCCGCAGCGGTTTTTGCCAGGTGATAGGTCGAACCACATCCAGTAAAGATCACTTGCTCGAATGTCTGCGACTGCCATAACCGGTCTATGTGTCCGATATTTTCGTGGAACACGCCCAATGCGGATTCCAATACCGTGGGCTGGCTCATGATCTCCTGGTATGAATGCGTTCCTTTAGCTGACATGAATTATCCTTTTCGGTAAATACGTTTGGCGTTCAAAGCGTAAATTTTTTCTAAAACATCTTCGGGCAAATGCAGCCCATAAATCTGCCATCTGCCCTGCGGGGGAATCTCTTCGACAGAATAATCAAAATATTCATCGTCGGTTTCGAGGAAGCGATAGTGCAGCCGGTACATGGCTGGGTCGGCGGTTAAATCTGTACCGAATACGACCCGATCAGCATGCCGTAAGCAAAACTCGCGCGCCGTATAAGGCTGGCGGCCAAGTTCCGCCATGCGGGCGCTGATATCGACGTAGAAATTGGGAGCAGCATCCAACAGTTCACTGACCCAGGCCAAGTTTTCGGCATAGCAGCCGACATGTGCACCAATAAAAATGGTGTCGGGGTTAGCCTTCACCAAATTGGCGAACTGTGCCATGATCTCCAGAAAAGCCGGATATGGGGGTGCGGGAAAATGCCAATCGGGATGAGCGTTCAATTCTTCCCAGCGTTCGTTGCGACGATCTAGCGGATCGAAAAATGCCACCGGGTCGGCCACATGGATCAATACCGGGATGTCGAGTTCTGCCGCCGTGGCCCAGAGGGGAACGAGCCGTTCGTCATCTACCTGAACCCGTTTCCCAGTATGGTCCTGAACTTTCAGTCCGAGCACTTTCCAGATCTTGAGGCCTTCCGCGCCGCGCGCCGCCTGGGTGCGCAGCCTCGCAGCAACCCATTCCCCAAAGCTATCCCCATATTCAGGCCACTTTTCCCAATCGACGCCACCATAGTGCTTGAAACGTTCCGGAGCCGCCGCCTTGAAATGATCAAGGTGCCGTTCCAGGATTTCCTCTCCCCAGCCGCCATCCAGATCAATGATCAGGTCGACACCGGCTGCGTCCATCACATCCAACAATGCACCTACCGGCTGGTCCACCCACCCAGGGCCAAAAGAGTTACCTAAATGATTGTGAGCATCGATAACGGGAAAACAAGGGCGATCAATTTGAGTCTTGCGCGCGGAAAGCCGGGATTGTGGTTTGAAATCTTTCAGCAACAAATCCGGTGTCCGCGACATGGCTAAACCTGGACGACCTCAACCCCCATCTCAAGCAATTCGTCAACACATTCTTTGGGCGCGTTCATGTCCGTCACGATCATGTGGGCAGCGGTCGCTGCGACTACCAAGACCGAACTCACCCGCCCGAATTTGGTGTGATCGGCGACCACGATCACCTGCGGCGCGATCCCCAAAATCGCCCGGTCGGTCATCGTCTCCGGCAAGAAATCGTTCGTAAAACCGTGATGGGCATCGATGGCATGCATCCCCATGAATACCTTATCGGCTCTAAACTCTTTGACGGCCTGTTCCGCAATATGCCCCACCATCGATAATTCGCTATGCCGCAGCATGCCGCCAATCACAATCAGGTCGATATTCGGGAAATTTGCTAGGTAATTGACAACCGGCAAAGAATTCGTGATCACGGTCAACTGAATATCTTCCGGCAAATTGCGGGCAACCTCTTGCACCGTGGTGCCACTACCCAGAAAGATGGTTTCCCCAGGTTTGATCATCGCAGCGGCAGCTTCGCCGATGCGTTGCTTTTCTGATTCTTGCTCAATGATGCGCTGCATGATGGGCGGTTCTTTGGACGCCCGCTCGGCGCGTACTGCTCCACCATGTGTCCGCCGTACCCAGCCTTCGCCATCCAGCTCTTCCAGGTCCCGGCGAACAGTCGCTTCACTGACCTCGAAAATGGTACTCAATTCTGGCACGGTTACCCGCCCACGCTCTTCAACCATTTTCCGAATCTGAGTTTGACGTTCTAGTTTCAGGAGATTTTCGTTATTGTTCATTTATGCTCATTTATGCTTGTTTAATAAACATATTAGCAAAAACGAGCATAAATGTCAAGAGGTGTATTCGGAATTGCCCCACATTTTCACATTAAACGAAAACATCCCTGCAATCAGGGATGTCTGACAAATCGAATGGCTCTGGTCCGAATCACCCACGCCCACACTATTCATTTTCTAACAACATAACTCTCATCTACAGTATAGAAACAGAACACAGCCCTTCACGATATATTCCTCAGCTATTTTATGGCACGGAAGAATTCAATGAAAATTCAGATGTGTTGCCCGCAGTACCAATCGCGATGGCAGTGATTTGGGTTCCCGATGAAACGCCAGGCGCAGGGAAAGTGAACGTGAATTGTCTGGCGCTGCTATCGGATGTGCCAACTGCGGCATTGCTATCATCTATACTGCCTTCGGTGCGTGAGGCGATAAACGTATATCCCTCACCATAATTTGTCGGGTCAACAGCAGCGATGTAAAACTCTACTGTTCTCCCTGACCGGACTTCACCCGTGACCGTCAGATTGCCGCCCGATAACGAGACCCAATAGATCACCGGATAGTTTAGATAAGTATTTGGACCAGTATCGAAATCTCCCGAATCATTCCAGGTTATTCCATCTTCATTGAGATCGATCGCCAATCCATTATTTCCACTGAAACTGTTCTCCGTAATCCGATTCCCAACACTGTCCGGCTCAGTGATCGTCAGGCCAGGCCCCAAATTATTGGTGATTGTGTTGTTGGGACCAATCACATTATCCGTTGATGTACCCCAGATCAAACAAATACCACCCTCGATACCGTTATTGCTAATCACATTATTGAATACACTGCTGTTGGTTACGCTGAGGAGTTCGACACCGCAAGCGCTGGCCGACATCTGTTGATTGAATGTAACTGAATTGCCAAAGGCAGTAATAGAATCTCCATTGAGCCGGAGGCCATCATCACCATTTAGGGTGACTAAATTATTTGTGACAAGATTGCCAGTGCTGAGATTATCCATAAAGCGGATGCCATCCCCAAAATTACTGATGACACTGTTCGCAGTAATCACATTGTTATCAGCAGCGCCAGCGATTGAAATCCCACCAGCGAGGCCATTCGTACTGCTGTTCAATGTGATGTAATTATTGCTGATCGTATTATTATCACCATTAAGCGCACCATCGACGAGGATCGCCGTGCCTGCTCCAGTTGAATTACCGTTATTGAAGCGGCGAATATCCAAGAAATTCAACATGCATCCGCTGCCCTTGATTTCGAAACCATAATCATCGATCCCCAAATTGGTGCCATCGATCACGATATCAGGATAACTTCCGCGTTGGTTACCCTGATTGACTTCCTGGGTATTGCCATCGAGGGTTGTATTATTATCCAATAAGAACGGATATGGGTTCATTGGTTGAATGACGAAAGCATTCGCGATGACCGTATTGAAATTCGGGTCTGTGGTCGGAATGTTAAATTGGGCTGCGTTCGCACCAGCAATAGCTTCGGTGTTCTCCATAAATTGCCGTAATGAACCCTGCCCACTATCGAACGTATTCACGATCAGATTGTAGGTGAACCCAAAATCTACGCCAGAAATATCTGCGCCACTTACTACAACCTGGACATTGGTATCTCCCTCACCTGCACCGATAGCCGTGGCCGTATCAAGAACAGTTGGCGTATTACCGCCAAGTGCCCCACTGGCTCCATTTCCGGCTGTGCCGTTATGTTCGTAGGTTTGCTCGGCAACTGCGCTGGTATAGCCTAAATTGAATCCAGCAGAGGGAGGCGTATCTGCATCACCGATCGTTGCCGAGACAACCCGGAGCGTATACGTTCCGTTTGTTGGAACAGTAAAGCTGTAATTTCCACTGGCGTCGGTTGTTGTCGAATCCACAAGTACACTGGCCGCATACACTTCCACGATTACATTTTGCAAGCCAATATCACCGGCACCGAAGGCGGTGCCGTTCCCGCCGGTGTAATTCGTATCTTCAAAGACGCGTCCAGCGATCTGCCGGGGAGCGTCGGTGCTGGTGGCAGTTGCTGTAGGTGTAGACGTAGCCGTATTTGTCGGCGTTGGCGTACTTGTATTGGTTGGCGTAGAGGTGACCGTATTGGTCACTGTATTGGTTGATGTAGAAGTAGCTGTATTTGTTGACGTTGGCGTGCTCGTATTCGTTGTTGTCGGGGTGACCGTAACAGTCATCGTATGGGTCGGTGTATGCGTAGCTGTGTTTGTCGATGTTGATGTACTGGTATTCGTCGGTGTCAAGGTAACCGTACTGGTGACGGTATTGGTCGGAGTAGAAGTGGATGTATTGGTGGTGGTTGGTGTTGTTGTAACCGTATTCGTCACTGTGCTGGTCAATGTTATCGTAGGCGTAAGTGTCGGTGTTTCCGTATCTGGCACCAGCGTATTCGTGGGGGTTGAGGTAGATGTATTGGTGGCCGTACTCGTCAAGGTAGGTGTTGAAGGATCAAGGGTAAGGGTAACTGTAGAAGTACTCGTCCCGGTGGGGGTAAATGTACTTGAAGGCAATGGTGCAGCAGATGTTTCTGTAAAAGTAGCTGTCGGCCCAACGGGTGTATTTGACGGGGGAACGGAAGTGTTCGTCGGAACTGGTGGCGGTGGGTCTGTGGGAGTACGTGTCTGGGTAGATGTTGGTACGGCTGTATTCGTATGCGTGGGGATGGGGGTAACCGTAGACACATTCGGGACAAACAGGATCATTCCCGTGAAAATAGATGTGGAAGTTCCCAGACAATTTGCTTCCTGCAATTCGGTAACAGTCGTGACGTAAGCAAACGCAATAGTATTCAGTGTATCACCGGATTGAACGACATAAATCGTCCAGTCGCTTGGCGGACCACACGCGATGGGGGTCTGCGTAATGGTAGCAGTCACCGTTATTGTTGAAGTGGATGTAGGAGAAGGGATAGTTGTCGCTGTACTAGTTGGGGTACTCGAAGCTATATCCGTTGCAGTTTGTGTTCCAGTGCCTAGCGTAGGTGTTTCCGAAACTGCTGTTGTCGAAGTTACTGAAAAATCTGGTGATGGTTCAGGCGTTTCTGTGGGCCGAATAATGGCTCCATCATTCGGTTTTTCGGCCTCCAATTCCGGTTCAGAAGTGATCCAAAACCACCCCGATACAGAAGCAGCCTGGATGCTTTCCAACGATAAATCCCCACCCTGATCCTTCTGGATCTCTTCAATGATCTCAGGCCGAATCGGTTGCACGACTTCGTACGGCCAAGGTTGGTAATCGGCTGCAAGTAACGAGCGTGTATCCTCCTTGATTGTGATTCTTGCTTGCAGCAAAGAAAGCGTACCGCAACTGAATAACAAAAACAAAACGAAAATGGGTAACTGTACTGCTAGCAGCAGGTTTATAAAGCGCATTCCCACCAAAAACAATTTGCTATTGAGCAGACTCTCTGGGATGTATTCTTTAAAGGGGAAATCTGGCGAAAATGATGCCTGGTTAGCATCTTCGCCATCTGAAGCTTTGATTCTAGCTACAAGCCTTTCATATTCCCCCATGCTACCTCACGTCATAATCCGCATAATTATTGATCCCAATAGCTTACTAATGAGCCGGTAAGGTTCGCCATATCAGAACGCGGCAGGGAGATCGACAAACTCGTTTTTTGATCTTTGCGCACCCAAACCTGCCCTCCCATTTGTTTTGCAATCGCTTTAATTAGAATCAGGGACATGTCTTTATCGGATAAATCATCGTCATCCTGGAGCATGTTCACATCCCCGTTACTGCCAAACGAATTGCGAGCACCGTTTTGCTCCGTAAGCCTCAACCAAATTTGATTTTGATTATGGTAAATGGAAAGCTCCAGATCGCCACCCTGGGGCATTTTTTGGACAATATAATTGATCATCTCACTGATCAAGCGAGAGATCAAAATTTCATCGCCAAAGACCGGGGGAGCAGCACCAATATTCAAGCCTAAACGGATGTTTTTCTGCCGCTTAAGCTTTTCATCAAGAGAAGCGTAAACTTCCCTGACTAGATTTGCCAGATAAATTGCATGGGGCTGACTATCAACACCGGCGTCAATTCTTCCAAGTGTGATGATGTCATCCATCCACTTTTGGATCTTACTCAAATTGTTTCCCAGACCATAAATCATGGGCTTGCTTTTAGAATCATTGAAGAGATGTTGATTTAAATCTTTCAGGATATAAAAGCTTTCAGAGAGCGGTTCGTGAATTTCATCTAGCGCTTGCGTGAGCAACCCCACTTTGTACTCATTGAATTTTTTCTGGTGGGTGATGTCGTGCAGCACCATGATCCAACCATGCACGCTTTGCGAATCTTGTCCCCGGATTGGTGAAATCTGCACAAGGTGCATGGAGTCTCTTGGCCAGGCGAGTTCAATATGTGCAGGTTCCTGGTTACCTTCCGTCCGCCAGTTGAACAACAACACATTCAGCTCTTTAGGTAACACATTGCTGGCCTGCCGGCCTTCAAGTTCTCCCTGACGCAGCAGACGCATGGCAGATGGGTTTGACACAGTAATGATGTCCTGGTGATCACATGCGATTATCGCGTCTTCAGTATTCTGGACCAGGGCTCGTAAGCGCCCTGCTTCTGCTTTTACCTGCTGCTTCAATCGTTCATGATTGAGGAGCAACTCTCGGTGAGCTAAAGCTCGCTCGACAGCCAGTGAAAGCTCATTGATCTGCTCTAACGGCTTGAGCAGATAATCAAACGTGCCATACTCACGCATGGCAGAGATGGCATTTTCCAGGCTGCCAGAAGCCGTTACCATGATTGCCTGCATCCATGGATCGATTTCGCGAGCTTCACGGGCAAGCTGATCACCGCGCAATCTGGGCATCATCATATCGGTAACCAAAACAGCGTAACGCTCCCCGCTCAACAATTTATCGAGAGCTTCCTGACCATCAACAGCCGTTTCTACATCAAAGCCGCGTTTGCGTAAATGTGAGGATAATACGGATCGATAACCATCATCGTCGTCAACAAGCAAAACTTTTTTGGATTCCATACAATCGTGCTCCTAAGCCCCATCCATCGGCAGGAGGATGGTAAAAGTCGTTCCTTCGCCAACTACACTGCTTACCTCTATTTTTCCTTTGTGTTCAGAAATAATGCCGTAACTTACCGATAAGCCCAACCCGGTACCTTCTCCTTCGGGTTTGGTAGTAAAGAATGGATCAAAAATACGATTGAGATTCTCCGGAGGAATGCCTGTCCCAGTATCCCGGACTGTGATTTCGACCGAACGCTCCACCACGCGTACCCGAATATACACATTGCCGCCATTTGGCATGGCTTGGATCGCATTTTGGATCAGGTTCACCACGACCTGCTCGATTTGTTGGGAATCGTAAGAAAGCATAATTGCCTGATTAGGAATTTCAGCCAAAACCTCAACACTTGCCTTGCGCGCCAGATAATTTGTAAGCCGGATTGTCGCCTGGATGGTTTCGCATATATTCTGATACTGCAACCTCGATCCAGACTGGCGGGCAAACTTCAAGAGATCTGAAACAATATTGTTTGCACGGGTGGCGTTATCGCGCACCAGTGCAATTTGCGCTTGTAAATCAGGATCGTGTTTCAAATCTTCCTGAATTTCTTCTGCCAGGCCTTTGATTACAGCCAAGGGATTCTTGACATCGTGCACGATCCCCGCGGTCAGTTGTCCGACTGCGGCTAATTTCTCGGATTGCACAAGCTGCTGTTGAGCCTGCTGCAAACGATAGTTGATAACTGCCAATTCCTCGTTGCGTTTCCGGGTCTCGGCGTATAACTGAGCTGCCTGGTTGGTTCGTTTTCGCAACCGGAAGGTCATCAAATCGAACACGGTGGCAAGTTGCCCAATTTCATCCTGACGTTGTAATCCAGTCCGCTGGTCGAGATCCCCAGAAGCGACGGCCAAGGATACATCGCGCATGCGCAAAATCGGTTTGGAAATATTTTGCGAAAGTATATAGCCCAAAACGATGATCGTTACCGTGCCCAAGGTAAAAATCACACTCATCAAATTCCGGCTGGTCGCTGCAGTTGAAACAACGAAGTTGCTGGGAAGCGCAACTGCCATTACGCCAACTTCTAGATCGCGGATCATAAAGGGAGAATAATAAAATTGATAGTCGCGCTTAAATAGTACGAGCTTCTTTGTATATGCAGGGGAAATTTCTGCAAGTTCCTTATCGCTCAATTCGAATACCTGAAACCCCTGTGCGGGCTCCGAATAAGTAGTGTCGATAAACTTTCCATCTTGATCCAAGATCACAATATCGGCCAAGGAATTCGCCTTTAGATCGTCGATTATTTCCTCTAATCGTGTCCCAATCATCATTGTACCGATGAGTTCTCCCTTTTCAGAACTGATTGGGCCAGTTGTAAAGAGATAGTTTCCATAAATCGTATTCCCCAAACTAGCAAACTTATCTCCCTGCTCATCAGACTTTCCTATCAGGACATTGCTGACGATTTCTAAATTGGCCAGGTTACCATCGGTGGAGGTAATATACTGGCCGGTGTCGGGGTTTTGGATCAAGCTAACTATTTCTTCCCCGCGTTGATCCGTAATCGTAAGTAAATGTACATTTGCATTCAATGCAACTGGATACAGCAGTTCGACGATCTTATCCTGGTTTTCAGCAAAGACTGCGTCAGCTAGACCGTCAACGAAAATCGCCATCCGCAGGTTGGTTAGATTGTCCGATTCAAGCTGAACAATCCCATCAGCTGCTACCCGGCTGGCCTCTAATAGTTGGTTGCTAAATCGTTCGCGAACGGAAGAAGTGACCAGTTGCGTGACAATAAATATCCCAATCAAAGAAGTCCCCAGAGTTAGAATAAAGTAGGGAACAATTAGTTTTGCTCGAAGACCCAGGATAAATTGTTTTACACTCGATTTTGGCAGTTCAATACTTATTTCTTTGTCTGAAGTTTGTCCAACATCTAAACCAGGAGAAACATCAAGCTGTCCCTCCAACCCTTCAATCATGTCAAGGTTACTGAAATCGTTATGGTCCTGGAAGCGGTCTTCATTTGCAATCATTTGTTATAAATTGAAATACATTGATCCGTTGAGCGTTTAGAGTGATAAAGTGCCTGGTCAGCCTTATTTATCAAATCCTCCGGGCGAGAAATGCTGTCATTAAATTGTGATATCCCCACACTAATGCTGATCGATTCATCTTGTACGCTCAAGTTATTAATCAAGTCGACGATCCGTTTTGCGATGATGGCAGCGTTTTGTGCATCGGTATCAGGCAGAATAATGATGAACTCATCTCCTCCATACCGGGCAGGGAAATCGGTTTTTCGAGTTTGGCCAAAGATCGTTGTTGCTACTTTTTGTAGAATTTTATCGCCCGCCAAATGCCCAAAAGTGTCATTGAGAAACTTGAATTTATCCAGGTCCATCAACATCAGTGACAATGGGTGTTTGTATCTTTTTGCGCGCTCAACCTCAAGGTGCAACGCCTCATTAAGTCTATGGCGATTATATAGTCCAGTAAGCCCATCCGTGTTTGCCAAGCGTTGCACTTCAGCGAATAATCTGGCATTCTCGCGCTCTAAATAACCATGCCGTAATGCCCGCATCACAGCAGCATCAAAAATTGCCAAAGACTCGAGTGGTTTGCCCAGAAAATCGAATACGCGGGCACGTAATGCCTCGACTGCGGTTTCGAGGGATTCACTCCCGGTAATCATGATTGCAGGCAACATACTATCCTTTTCTTTTGCAAACTGAACGACTTCAATGCCAGTCTTTTCTGGCATTGAATAATCTACAATCAGAAGGTCGAAATGGTGGTCTTCCAATTGTTCAATGGCTTGTGCGCCATTCTCAACTTCGATGACTTTCAAACCTAACTTAGCGCTTCGTCTGACAAGGATTTGTCGAAAATCGGCGTCATCA
>JBNKDB010000029.1:0-12140 GCA_050288045.1 Anaerolineales bacterium
TGCATCGAAGCCGGGATTGTGCTGGATGAACAGGCTCAAGATTGGTGTGTGAAGGATAACGGCTATGGCTACGAGCTCTATCGCCACCAGGATGGTAAAGGGAGCCGGACGTGAAGATCGTTTTCTTGGTCGACCGCGGCAACCTGGTGCGTTACCTTGCACCAGTGATGGCGGAAGCGTTGCAGCGCGATCACCAGGTGATCTGCCTGCTGGGGCAAACCTCGGCTGCTGGTGATCCCAAGGCGCACCTCGATGCTACCGAGGTTGATTTACCCGCGGTTTTGCGCACACAGGTGGAAAGTATCCCGTTTACCGATTACGTTGCTTTGGAAGCGTTGGTGGATCAATTGCAGCCGGACGCGATCATTAGCACTCAGGAACGGGGCCACTATGCCAACTATGGTGCCAATCTTTCAGAGAGTATGTTCGTCACCTTGCAGGTTGGTGTCGATACACTTGCTAATGCGGGCAAGCAAGGCGCGTTTGGCACTTCCGATCTGGTGTGCCTGTACACGCCTTATTGGTTGGACCTCTCGGCCGAAATTTACGCCTTGAGCGGGCAGGGTGAGCGGGAAGAATATTACCAGGCTGTTGAAGGCAAAATCGCATTTACTGGCGCGCCACAATTCGACCAGTTCGCTAAAATCGACCCGCAGGAAGTTCGCCAACGCTGGGAGATTCCCGCCGACCAACCGGTCGTGCTGGTGCTACCTATCCCACTTGCAAACCTTTCCGATTACTGGTCATTGTTCTTTATGGCCGAGACGCGTGCCCAACAACTCAAGAAGTTGTTCTGGGGTGGGGTACACGAATCCCCGGCACTTTTCTTCGAGCATTTCTCCTGGGCATTGCGCGGTTGGAACGACGCGTACCTCAATCATGTTCTGGGAGAATTCAACCAGCATAACGAAGCCTATCTATTGGTCAAAGGACGCAAGAAGGACCCGGTAAGGCCCTCGCTGGCGGCGGTCGCTGACAGGGTGCTCTATGACGATGAAAACGATCCGGCCACGATCTTCGAGGCGCTGGCAATTGCCGATCTATGCATCCACTTTTACAGCACGGCTACGCTCGAAGCGGCCTATGCCGGTGTTCCGGCACTGTGTATCCACCGGCCCAGCCCTTTTGCCAAATATGGCGAGGAACCGCCTTATCCCACCCGCTGGTGGAGCCGGGTAGCCCAAGGCCCTTACAATTTTACGGGCGTCAATCGTTGGTTGGCGATCCCGGAGGCCATCGAGCAGTTACCAACTTGCGCTCTGGATACGTTCAAGCTCGATGAACAGGCTCGCCAGGCTTATCTGGAAAAATATGTCGGTCCGGTCGACCACCGGGCCAGCCACCGTGTGTTGGACGCGGTTGAAGCGCGCATTGCCCAACCGGAGGTGATGCGATGAGCGCCGTCCGTCTGGGTATGCCGATTGGCCGGGTCTACGATTACCGGCACCTCGCGCCGATCATTGACGCGGCTTTGGGGCGCGGCTGGCAGGTGACCTGCTGGCACCGCTTCGATTCGGAAGATGAACAGGATTTGATCCCAACTTACGCCAATGGACAAACTGAGATCGTTGTCTTTGAGGACTTCAAAGAAATCGAGACCCTGGCGGAGAACGTGGACTGCGTGATTGCCGGGGCACCACCTGCCTATTATGGCATTGAAAAAACGAGACCCTGGGTGCACGTACAGCGTGCTCTGGATTCCTTCTTAGCCAATCGCGAGTTTGCCAGCTTTCTGACTGCCGACCTGTTTTGTGCCTACACCGGCGATTGGGTGGATTGGTACGTACAGTTCCTGGAAAATTCCGGGCAGGAACTTTCTGTTGAAACAAAAGCGCAGCTAAAGGCGATCAGCGTGCCGGTGGGCTTCCCAGAATTGGACGTGCTTCCCCAGCTCGATAAAAACCAGGTACGGGCTGAGCTGGGCATTCCCGCCGACCGCCCGGTGGTGCTCTTCCTGCCCAGCGATGGCTGTGGACGCTTGCAGCCTACCGTTTACTGCCAGTATATTTTCACTGTATCCAGTCGTCTCAAGCAATTGTGGAAGTTCAAGAATCATTTGCGCTGGGAATACCTGCCTTATATCTGGCGGGGATGGAATTACAAAAATTTGATTGCGCGCGTGCGGCGCTTCGCGACCAATCAGCAGGCAATAATGGCTGTCAAAGCGCGTTCGAAATACCCGCTGCTGGCTGAAGAAGCCGCAGCCGCCGACCAGGTTTTTTATGATGAATGCTTCTATCCCGCTACGATCCTCAAGCTCTTGAAGATTGCCGACATCGCGGTGGGTTTCAACAGCATCGTGGCGACTGAGGCGCTGGCCGCGGCCGTGCCTTACGTGGAAGTGCGCCTGCCGGATCAAGATACCGCCGTTCTATATACCGATTTACAGCATAATTTCTCGGATTTGTGGGCTGCGCCGGGCGCGGTTACCCAGGTACCTTTAGCCAGTTTCTTGCAGAATTTTGCCCGCCAGCAATTCGATGATTTTGAGTTCGATGACGTTGCTCGCCAACGCTATTTAGATCGCTTCGTCGGTCCGCTGGATGGACAGGCCTCGCAGCGTGTATTGGATGCCGTGCAAGCGCGGCTGCTTACAAAGGCCAGGGTGTGAACGCGCGATGATGACGCCAAAGGTGCTCGCTATTATTACCGCCCGGAGCGGTTCCAAGCGTATCCCCGGCAAGAATTTGCTTCAGTTGGGCGGCAAGTCGCTAGTGGAACTGGCCGTGCAATCCGCCCAGCAAAGCGAGTTGGTATCCAGGATAGTCTTATCGACCGATGATGAGCGGATCGTTGCCGCCGGACGAACGGCCGGGGCCGAGGTGCCTTTTGTGCGCCCGGCAGAACTGGCCTCGGATATGGCCTCCAGTTGGGATGTTGTCCGGCACGCCGTGAAATGGTATCAGGATAACGAGGACTGGACGGCAGACATTGCTGTACTGCTGCAACCGTCCTCGCCCTTCCGGCGCGCAGAGCATATCGACGGTACCATCCGGGCACTGCTTTCCAGCGATGCTTCGGCCGCGCTGGCCGTGCGGCAGGCCGATCTCCCGCTGACCTGGATGTACAACCTGGCCGCCGATGGTGCCTTGACCTCGATTGGCAGGATGTTGGATAAAACTGACTTGTCCGTGAATTCCGAAAAGTTATACCAACCCTGTGGGGCGGTTTACGCTATCCGGCATCAAGCCCTTTTCCAGATGCGGCACTTTGCCGATGTCCCGGCGGTCGGGTACGTGATGGATCGTATTGCAGCCTGGGACATCGATGAGTGGTGGGAATTCAAAGTTGCCGAGTTGCTTTGGGAGGAAGTTACCCCATGATTCAGATTACCAATGAACTGGCAATTGGCGAAAACAAACCAGCGTTCATCATCGCTGAGATTGGCGTCAACCATAACGGCAACCTTGAACTGGCCCGCCAGTTGATCAATATTGCCGCTGATGCCGGAGCCAGCGCGGTGAAGTTCCAGACCTTCAAAACGGAGAAGCTGGTCACCCGCCAGGCAGCGAAAGCTGATTACCAGACCCAGACTACCGGCAGTGAAGAGTCGCAGTTCGAGATGCTGAAACGGTTGGAGCTTTCCCCGGCTGACCACAAAGCAGTCCTGGCATACTGCCGGGACCGAAAAATCCTTTTCCTCTCCACGCCTTTCGATGAGGACAGCGCCGATTTTCTGGAACAGCTTGGCGTGCGTGCTTATAAGATCCCGTCTGGCGAGATCACCAACCTGCCGTATCTGGCACACATTGCCCGCAAGGGCAAACCGATGATTGTTTCCACCGGTATGTCTACATTGGGAGAAGTGGAAACTGCCGTCGATACGATCCGGGAGAACGGTAACCCGGTGATTGCTTTGCTGCACTGTGTCAGCCAATATCCTGCTCCGCCCGAAGCCAGCAACCTGCGCGCCATGTCCACGTTGGCGCAGGCGTTTGGCGTGCCAGTGGGTTTTTCCGACCATACTATGGGCATTGAGATTGCCCTGGCAGCGGTAGCATTAGGGGCGCGTGTGATTGAAAAGCATCTCACGCTGGACCGTGATTTGCCCGGCCCGGATCATCGCGCCTCGGCCACGCCGGAAGAATTCAAGGCCATGGTCGCCGGGATTCGTAAAATAGAAGCCGCCTTTGGGGATGGGCAAAAACGCCCGGCGGCCTGCGAAAGTGATGTGCGCAGCGTGGCGCGCAAAAGCCTGGTCGCCGCGGTGGACATTCCGGCCGGTATGGTAATCGAACGCCAGATGCTTGCCACCAAGCGTCCTGGCACGGGATTATTGCCGGGAATGCTGCCGGCCGTCATTGGGCGGGTAGCCAAGGTCGATATTCCGGCCGACGGTCTGATCACCTGGGAGTTGTTGGCGTGAGAACGATTGGTGTGGTTAGCGTGGCGCGTTCGGATTACAGCATCTACCTGCCGGTGCTGCGTGCCATTCAGGCACACCCCGACCTGGATTTATATTTGATCGCAGCCGGGATGCATCTGTCCCCGGAATTTGGCAATACTGTCCAGGTCATCGAGGCAGACGGCTTCCCCATTCAGGAACGCGTCGAATTTACGCTTTCCAGCGATACTGCTGAAGGCACCGGCAAATCGTTGGGCCTGGGCGTGATTGGCTTCGCTCAGGTTTTCGGGCGCTTCCAACCAGATATGCTCCTGGTGCTGGGGGATCGCTATGAAATGTTCGCAGCTGCAAACGCCAGCCTGCCCTTTAATATTCCGCTTGCCCACCTGCATGGCGGCGAGTTGACCTTTGGGGCGATGGATGAATCAATCCGGCACGCCATCACCAAGCTCAGCCATTTGCATTTCACGTCTACAGAAGCCTATGCTCGGAACGTGATCCAGATGGGTGAAGAACCCTGGCGAGTGACGGTCAGCGGCGCACCTGCGCTCGATAACATGGCGGCAATTCCTTTGCTCGACAACACCCAATTGGAGGCGCAGTTCGGTTTAGATTTGGAGGCGCCACCTTTATTGGTTACCTTCCATCCGGTGACGCGCGAGGTCGAACAGACCGGTGTGTATTTTAGAGAATTGCTTGCAGCACTGGATACGCTTGGTTTGCCGGTGGTGTTCACCTATCCGAATGCTGATGCACAAGGCCGGGCGATCATTAAACATATTGAGGAGTATGTTCAAAGCAGGCCGCATGCCCAGGTAGTCGCCAATTTCAGCACGCAAGGATATTACAGCATGTTGAACGCGGCTCTGGCGATGGTTGGCAATTCTTCCAGTGGGATCATCGAAGCGGCTTCATTCGCCCTGCCGGTGGTCAATATCGGTAATCGTCAGCAAGGCCGCTTGCACGGCGAGAATGTGGTACACTCCGCCCCCGAACGTGGCGCGATCGTGCAAGCTGTGGAGAGGGTGACCCAACCCGAATTTAAAGCGTCATTGCAGGGCATGGTCAACCCGTATGGCGATGGCAAGGCCGCCGAGAAAATTGTCAGCGTATTGGCGAATACGGAGATCAATGCCGCATTGATTGCCAAACGCTTCTATCGGGATGGACAATCATGAAATCCAAGGTGATTGGCATTGGGGCTGGTGGGCACGCTGGCGTGATCATCGACATCCTGCAATTGCAAGATCAATATGAAATCATTGGCTTGTTGGAACGCTCCGCCGCATTAAAAGAGCAAACCCGATTGGGGATACCGGTGCTTGGAGATGATACCCTGCTGCCGGAACTTCTGGCACAAGACATTACGTTGGCCTTCCTGGGTGTGGGTGGCAGCAGCGACAACCGCCCTCGCCAGCAAATTTACACCCGTGTGAAGCAATCGGGCTTCAGCTTCGTACAGGCCATCCATCCTTCGGCAGTGGTGGCGCGTTCGGCTGCGTTGGCCGAAGGTATTGTGGTCGGTCCGCAAGCAATTGTGGCAGCCGAAGCGCAGTTGGGCGAGAACGTGATCGTCAACAGCGGTGCCATCGTCGAGCACGAATGCCGTATTGACGACCACGCCCACGTCGCCACCGGCGCGCATCTGGCCGGTAATGTGTATGTGAAAACCGGCGCACATATTGGGATTGGTGCGGTGGTGCGCCAGGGGATTACAATTGGTGCTTATGCCGTCGTTGGCGCGGGTGCAGTTGTGGTCAAAGATGTTCCCCCGGAGACGGTTGTGGTCGGTGTCCCCGCGAAGGAGTATCAACCTTTGCTTGAGCGAGACAGGAAAAAATTGTAGTGGCATCAAAAGAGATCAAAGATATTACCAGTATTTGTATTCGCCCGGAAACGAGCGTTCACATTGCCCTCGAAACGTTGGACAAAGGCGCTTTGGGAATCGTCCTGGTGACGGATGCTGACCTGCATTTGATCGGCACGATCACGGATGGTGACATCCGCCGGGCGGTGTTGGCGGGGCTCTCTTTGGAAACCAGCGTTTCCCATCTCTTGGAAAGCAAAGCAGGCGGCATGTATGCCTCCCCGATTGCCGTGCACGTCGATACCCCTCAGGAAGAACGCATCAAGCTCTTGCAGCAATATTTGATCTACCAACTGCCGGTGTTGGATGAGAATGACCGTGTCGTCGATCTGATCACGATTGATACCCTGGTACCCGAAGAAGCGCTGCCAGTCAACGCACTGATCATGGCGGGCGGCTTTGGTACGCGTCTGGCCCCACTCACCGATGACACGCCCAAGCCTTTGCTGCCAGTGGGTGGCAAACCCCTGATGGAGTGGGTGGTGGAACAATTGAACCAATCCGGGATTCGCAACATTCACATCTCCACGCATTATCTCAGCGAGCGCATCAAGAACCACTTTGGCAACGGCGAATCCTTTGGGGTCAATATCGATTATCTAACCGAAGCCTCACCTTTGGGCACAGCTGGGGCTTTGGGGCTTGTGGGGCAGCCTGATGGCCCCTTGCTGGTAATCAACGGCGATATCCTCACCCAGCTAAATTTTCGGGAAATGTACGCCTTCCATCAGAAACACCACGCCGATCTGACCGTGGGTGTCCGTCAATTCTCTGTGCAGGTGCCTTATGGTGTTGTGGAGAGCGAAAACGGGCAGGTCACCAAGGTGCGTGAGAAACCGACCTATAGTTTCCTGGTCAACGCCGGAGTATATCTATTGGAACCCAGTGTATTTGCCTTCTTCCCGACTCAGGAGAAATTCGACATGCCCGATCTGATCACCACACTGATCGAAAATGAGCGTTCGGTGGTCAGTTTCCCGATTTTGGAATACTGGCTGGATATCGGCCAGCATACCGATTATCGCCAGGCACAAGAGGATATTCAGAAAGGCAAGCTTTCTTTATGAATTTCAATGGAAAACGCGTTTTAGTTACCGGAGCAGGCGGCTTCATCGGCAGCCATCTGGCGGGACGATTGGTTGAGCAAGGTGCCGAAGTGCGCGCCCTAGTGCATTACAATGCCCTGGGAAGTTGGGGGTGGTTGGATTCTTCTCCACAAAAAGCGCAAATCGAAGTTGTCGCAGGGGATATCAGCGACCGTGATAGCGTACGGCACGCCGTGAGCGGTATGGATATCGTTTTCCACCTGGCGGCGTTGATCGCTATTCCTTATTCTTACCAGGCACCCTATTCCTACATCCGCACCAATGTAGAAGGTACTGCCAATGTACTACAGGCCGTGCGTGAATGCGGCGTGGAACGCATGGTGCATACCTCGACCAGTGAGGTTTATGGCAGCGCCGTGTATGTGCCGATAGACGAGAAACACCCCCTGCAAGGCCAGTCGCCGTATTCCGCTAGCAAGATCGGCGCTGATAAGATGGCCGAGGCTTTTTACAGTTCGTTTGACGTGCCTGTCGTCACCGTGCGTCCCTTTAATACCTTTGGCCCGCGCCAGTCGGCCCGCGCGGTGATCCCGACCATCATCACGCAATGCCTGGCCGGGGAATCGGTGATCCGTCTGGGCAGCCTGCATCCCACTCGTGACTTGAATTACGTTGGTAATACGGTGGATGGTTTTTTGCGGGCAGCCCTGGCCCCGGACGTATGCGGCAAAGTGATTAACGTCGGTTCCGGGCGCGAGATCAGTATTGGCGACCTGGCAGCGTTGATCGCCAGTCTGGTAGGCGTGGACGTGAAAATCGAGCAGGAAGACCAAAGGGTGCGCCCCTCGAAGAGCGAGGTCACCCGCTTGCTCGCCGACAATCAACTGGCGCAAGAACTGCTGCAATGGGAACCGGCGGTATCGCTGGAAGAAGGTTTGCAGCTTACCATCGAATGGATCAAAGCAAACCGCCATTGGTATCGCCCTGGCGTTTATACGGTCTAGGGCTGTGAAAGAGCTTATGGAAAAACGAAAAACATCTGATTATCGCTTGCTGCTTTCTTTCCTGGTGACTTATATCCGGCCCTATTGGGTGGCGGTATTAACTTTGTTATTCTCGTATTTCATCGTCACCGGGTTGACCGCCGTGCAGCCGATGATCATGACGCCGCTGCTGGATGTTGTTCTGGGGGAGGGCACGATTTTCTCTAACCCGGCGGATACCGGGCCGATTGCTTTGAAAAACGTAGACCTGAACAATATCGGCCAATTCGTAGCCCAGTACCTCCATCTGGGCGATATGACCACCTGGCAGATCCTGATTTACCTTTCGGTGGCTTACCTGATCGTTTCGGCTGTGCTCTATGTGTTCAGCTATGGTTCGAATGTGCTTTCCGCCTGGCTGCGTCTAAAAGCCGGGCAGGACATCCAGCAGGATTTGTTCAATCATTTAATGTCGCTCTCGTTGGACTTTTTCAATAACCGCAAAGTCGGTGAGTTGATCACCAAGATCCGCACCGATACCAGCCAGACCGTCGAGGGATTGGAGACGGTCACCCGCAATTTGATCATCGATGTGATCCTGACGATCTTTTACCTGCTGTTACTACTGCGTACCAGCATCCAACTGACGGCTGTGGTTGGGCTGATCGCGATTGTGCAGTACGGTCTGACCTGGCTGATCCGCCGCCCATTGCGGCAGAACAAACAGACTTTTCTGGTCGAATTGACCAATTTGCAAGCCTACTACCAGGAAATCTTTTCTGGTGCGCGGGTCGTAAAATCTTTTACTGCCGAAAAGTATGAAGCTGGCCGCCTGGCGGAAATCCTGGTCGGGTATGTGCGTACCGCCTATCACTTTTTGCGCACCAATAATTTGATCGAGCCGCTGGTAAGTATGATCAAAGTCGCGACCAATGTGGCGGTACTTTTCTTCGCGGCGCGCGAACTCTTCGATGGACGCCTCTCCGTGGTTGGCTTCGGACTTTACATCTATGTGGGTCGCATCATGCTTGACCCGTTGGGTAGATTGTCCAGCACTTACTTGCTTGCCCAGCATACCGTTGTCTCTGCCGACCGTGTGCATGAGTTGTTCATGCAAACTTCGGCCGTGGAAAGCGGCGCGGTGCAGGTAGAAAATTTCGAGCAGAAGATCGAATTACAGGATGTCACCTTCCGATACGAGGAAGAAGGTGTACTGCAAGATGTCAGCTTTGAGATCCCACACGGCAATGTGGTTGCCCTGGTGGGCGTAAGCGGCAGCGGTAAGTCGACCTTGGTGGATTTGGTTCTGCGCTTCTATGATCCCCAACAAGGCCGCATCATGATCGATGGCGTTGACCTGCGCCAGGTCGATCTCACTTCCTATCGTAAGTTATTTGGAGTGGTGGCCCAGGACAGTTTTTTGTTCAATGCGACGATTGCCGAAAATATCGCATATAATCAACCAGACCTTCCACCTGAGCGTATTGAAGAAGCTGCTAAAATTGCCAACGCCCACGAATTCATCTTGCGGGATCTGCCACAGGGGTATGATACCCTGGTAGGAGACCGCGGTGTGCGGCTTTCGGGTGGGCAACGTCAACGCATTGCTATCGCCCGCGCCGTGGTGCGCAAACCGCAAATCTTGATCCTGGATGAAGCCACCAGTTCGCTGGACAGCCAGGCTGAAAAGCTGGTGCAGGAAGCCATTGACCGTGTCATCAAAGACACCACTGCGATCGTGATCGCCCACCGCCTTTCGACGATCTTAAATGCCGATAAGATCGTGGTTATGGACGCCGGTAAGGTCGCCGACATCGGCACACATGAAGAATTACTCGCTCGTTGCGAAGTTTACCGCTATTTGTGTGAACTTCAATTCGGGTCAGAAATTTCCGCAATCTAAAAATAAAATAAGGGATACTAATGAAAAAACTCATTCGACAATTCTTCAATGCTTTAGGCTATCAGCTCGTAAAGAATCATGAAATGCCTGATGCTTGGTTCCAATATCGTACCTTCGAAATGTCGCCAGAGGATGATGTCCTTAGGCTTTTTATGAAGAAGTCTGAAGACCATCAAGTGATCTTTCTGATGGGGATGAGTGACTTTACACTTAGATTTTATGAGGCATTGAAGCAAGCTGGAAAGAATCCGCAGCATATCGAAATCGTGGTCAATCCCGAATTTGCGAGCAACGTCAATGCCGGACTTTCAACCATCACACTTGAAGAAGCTTTTACACGCACAGCCGACATCTGGGTTGTCTGTGACTTTGAACATGGTTACCTTTATTACAAGGCGGTCCGGGATCATGGCATTGAAAACATTCTTTTCAAGAGTCTTTTCCATCGCTCACCCTGGCAATTGGATGATTTTTACGCCGGTTTTGCTGATAAGTTGAAGGGGATGCCCGAAACCATGCTCGATAATGCCCGTATCCTAACTCTGGCAGAGTGTGCCCGGCACAGTGCACAACTGCCTGGCGATATTGTTGAGATTGGTAGTTATCGGGGCGGCAGCAGTTATGTGATCTGTCAGGCATTGCTGGCAAGCGGCGCTGAAAAGCAAATCACATTGATCGACTGGTACCGCGAGCAATCCGATGGGGTGACTGTAGAAAGCGTCCGTAAGACGTTCGAGGACTTCAAAAATGTAGAAATACTTTCCGGTAAGGCGGAAGAAATCGTACCTGGGCTTCCGCAAACGCCGCTGAGTTTTGTGCATTTCGATATCAACGTCGATGATGTGATGCTGGAAGAAGTGTTGCCCAGTCTGTACCAGCGGCTGGTGCCTGGTGGCCTCTTGCTGTTTGACAATTACTATTTCCGCTATTTTTCGAAATACAATATCGATGTGTTTGCGCAGCGTGTGGGCGGGAAGGCAATCTTGATGCCATCCATTTCACAGGGTTTGCTGATTAAAACGGAACCGAATAAACTTTCTGCCTAGCGAAACTGGTGATTTAACGAGAAGCCCATGCCAAAGATTGTTAAAATTCCCACCGCGGCGTTGTTTCCCACATATGCTGGGGATTTGATCCCGGAAAACATTTATGTGCTTGCCGACCAGCGCGACACAGAAGCAGATATCGACGTGGTGATCGGGACCTACAACCAGCCGCGCGAGGTCAACGCCGCCATCGAGAATTACCTGGCGCTCGAAAAGCAGGCCCGCCTGCATATCTGGGTGGTGGACGACTCGCATCGCCCGTGGGCCTTCACCGGTATCAAGAAAGACCCGCGCGTCAGCCGGGTGCTGATCCTGAATAAGGTACGGGCAACGGACAAACGTCATGCCGGGAATAATTGGGCCTCGAATGGGGCCTCCGTCGCTGCCCAGATTGGCATGCACCTAGGCACAGCGCGCTATGGCTTCTTTAGCCATACCGATATGATGGGATACAAGGAAAATTTTCTATCCTACCTACTCTCCAAAATGGACGCCGACACGCCGGTGGCCGCTTTCACCCAGCGCCACGTTTTCCCCTTTACCGGCGGAATGTTGTATGACAAACGCAACTTTGATGGTTTGGCTGTGGACTGGATGCCCAAAGCAGACAACCCTTATGTGATCCCTGGCCTGGAGCCGTTCCGCGATCAGATTTCACATTATGCGTCCATCGACAGTGGGGAGCAGATTCCGCTGGAGGCGTTCCAGCGCGGCCAAAAGGCGTATATTTGTGCTTCACGCGGCATCACTGGTGATTACCTGGGTGACCCGTTAGGGGGTTATGATTTTACCAATCAGGCGGTGATGGCGGCCGGTGCACCGGTGCATTTCGCTCCCCTGAATACAGATGCGGAGCAATTCGCCCAACGCTATCCTGAGTTGGCAACCCCATATAATGCCATGTGGCGCAAGAGCTTCGATGAGGATGGCGATGTGATCTTCATCCACCG